>ONSE01000198.1 GCA_900320415.1 uncultured Eubacteriales bacterium | reverse complement strand
TGATGTTAGAGCAGTTAAAGCAAGAGGTTTGCGAGGCAAATTTGGAGCTGTACCGCAAGGGGATCGTCATCTACACCTGGGGGAATGTCAGCGGCATAGACCGCGCCTCGGGCAATATGGTGATCAAGCCCTCGGGCGTCAGCTATGAACATATGACCGCCGGGGATATGGTGGTCGTCAATGTACAGAGCGGCGCGGTCGCCGAGGGAAAATGGAAGCCTTCGTCCGATACCGCGACACATCTGGAGCTGTACAGGAGGTTTCCCGAAATCGGCGGCGTGACGCACACCCACTCTGTCCACGCGGTTTCCTTCGCGCAGGCGGGAATGGCGATCCCCGCCCTCGGAACGACACACGCGGATTATTTCTACGGCGACGTTCCCTGTACCAGAGAGCTGACCGCCGAAGAGGTCGCTCAGGCCTATGAGGTCAATACAGGCAAGGTCATCGTAGAAAAGCTGTCGCAGAGCTCTGCCGGAGTGATGGCGGTTCCCGCCATCCTCGTCAAGAATCACGGCCCCTTCACCTGGGGCAGGGACGCGGCGGAATCGGTTTACCACGCGGTGGTTCTGGAAACCGTCGCGCAGATGGCGGCGAACACGCTCGCGCTGAACCGCGGCGCTTCTCTCGCGCAGTATGTGCTGGATAAGCACTACTTCAGAAAACACGGCGAGAACGCGTATTACGGGCAGAAGAATGGGTAGAGAGAAGGTATGCAATGCGTAATTTATTATTAACAGGGACCATTGACCCTTCCAAATTCAATAATACCATGACGACGCTGACGGATGTCGGTGCCCGCTTAAGTCAGTATGAATCGGCACTGACCTGGTGGATCCGGAAATCCGATTTTGATAATATCGTGTTCATTGAAAACAGCGGATACGCGTTTGATGAACAAAGATTTGCGGATATGGCGAAAAAAAGGGGGAAGCGATTTGAGTACCTTCACGGAACGCCTCATTTTGAGGAAACGCTTGCTCACGGGAAGTCATACGGCGAAATCATGCTGATAACCGAGGCGATCGAGAAAAGCGCTCTCTTAAAAACGGAAAAAAGCTTTTATAAGTGTACGGGGCGCTTGATTATCAAGAATATCAATCGGATATTAAACAAGAAGTATTCCAGCGACACTGTTTTTACGGGGATCCCCTCCGATAAGTGGGTCTTTACGTGGTTTTTCTCCGTGGGTATAGAATTCTATCAAAAGTATCTCAGGGATGCGTATCTGTACGTCGATGATCAGAACGGTATATTTATGGAACACGTTTACTATAAAAAACTGATGCGGCACCTTGATCTGATTGACACGTTTTCCGTTTATCCCAATGTCGACGGCGTGTCCGCGGGTACAAACAGCCAGTATCACAGCGGAAGGCTCAGGCTGCTCTATAAAAATATTCAATTGAAGAGAGGGTTCTTTGGGGTGAAGTGAAGTTTCAAGGATGAGATTTCACTGTCAGAACACGGCGGCTCTCAAAGGACCGGCTGTTCCGCGATTACCGACGGATTTCCGTATGGATGCGGAACGCGCAAGGACTTCCGTAAGTACTGATTGGGAGGTGGAGTCGAGGATGGCTCGACAGTAACCGGATGGATTATGTATATGACGTTTCAATTCTTGTGTTATCGTATCGCCCTGCTTTGCAAAAGTTGCTGACATCACTGAAAGCAGCCATTCAACAGGTCGGCGTGCGCTTTGAGGTGATTGTATCTGACGACGGATCGGAGACAGATTATTTTCATGAGATAGAGGCTTTTTTTGAGAAAAACCATTTCAAGGATTATCGGCTGATAAAAAACAGCGTTAATGTGGGGACGGTTCGAAATATTTATGGGGCCGTTCTTCAGTCATCGGGAAAATATATTTATCTGAATTCACCCGGTGATTACCTATTTGACCCGAAGGCTATGTCCGATTTCTTCCGGTTTGCGGAAAGCAGAAAGGCGGATATCTGTTTCGGAGATTATATTTCTTACACGACAGCCGACGACGGCGGCGTGCGTTTTGATACCCGGGCTTATCATCCTTCCAATGTGGAGGTATTCAGCAGGGGAATCAGGAATTACCGTACGGATTTTTTCATCGGCTGGGGGATTTTGGGCGCTTCCTATTTCAGAAGCAGGGAGTTCGCGCTGGAGAGCTTGGACTTTGCTGCGCGTTACTCAAAATTTACGGAGGACGGCACGACAACGGCGTATGCGCTGTTAAAAAACATTCCGGTCTATTACTATCCGAGAAAAATCGTTTGGTACGAAAACGGAACCGGGATCAGCGCCAACGGCTTCAGCAGGGTAAAACAGGATTTTTTGACTACGTACAGGGCTTTGCTGAAACGGTATCCGCGCAGCAGGATTCTTAAAGCGGGATTATTCTTCCATGAGAATGAGGATAATCCCCGATGCCTGTATAAGCTGGCGGTCAGATTTCCCTTGATTTCCGCGAGAAAAAGAATGCTCGGACGTCTGCCCAAACGAACGGTGAGTCTTTCTGACCGGGAAAAGCTTGATTTCAGCCGTCTCTGCGGACAATGACGCGGAAATGGCACCGGAAGCCAACAACAACAGAAGCATAATAAAATGTAAACACAGAGCGACAATGTTACGGAACAGGTGGAACAGATGAATTTGACAATGATAAATTTTACGGCGCACGGAGATTCACGGGGACAGTTGGTCGCGATCGAACAGCTGAGAGATATTCCGTTCGAAATAAAGCGTATCTACTATATTTACGACACATTACCTGATGTTCGGCGCGGTTTTCATGCCCATAAAAAGCTGAAACAGGTTCTCGTCTGCACAAGCGGCAAATGCAAAATCCTTCTGGATGACGGAAGAGAGAAGAAAACTGTGATGCTGGACAAGCCTACGGAAGGACTGTTGGTCACAGGGTGTATCTGGCGGGAGATGTATGATTTTTCGCCCGGCGCGGTTTTGATGGTGCTGGCCTCGGAGTATTACGATGAAGCGGATTACATTCGGGATTATGATACGTTTTTGAAATGTGCTGAAGAAAATGCAACGGGAGAATAGCAGCGGTATGTCCGGCAGAGAAAGAGATTTATCCATAGATTTTATGAGGGCGTTTTGCGCGGTAGGAATTATTGCGTTCCATTTCTTTTGTCATACAGAGGAGCATCAGACAAGGTTATTTTACGAATTTGCCAACGGCAGCTTTGGAAACACTATTGTGAATATGTTCTTCTTGATTTCGGGCGCAATGCTTTATTATAATTATCCGGGAATAAAGAGCTTAAAGTCGTTTTACTACAAAAGATTCAAGTCTATCTATCCGATGTTTTACATTGCCTTTCTGGCGGCTTACTTTTATTATTCCATTCGTGTCCGGGACTTTTTTTACGGCGGAAATCCCGCAAAGCTGTTGCTGACTTTGTTTGGCTTGGATGGCTATTTTTTGTATCTGGCGCCGAATTACTATCAGGTAGGCGAATGGTTTTTAGGTGCCATCGTGATGCTGTATGCCATTTATCCCGTTTTGCTGAAGGTGTTCAATAAATCGGCCGTTTTGGCAACGGTGATCGCGTTTGTTTTGTATGGAACCGCGTTTCTCCCCGGATTATTCAGGGTAGATATAGCGTGCAATATGTTTTCGTGCTTAATCAGTTTTGAACTCGGAATGGTTCTGATGAGACACAGAAAGCTTTGGAAAAGCAATCTGGTGATATTTATTGTTTCTCTTATTCTGTCGCTCGGAATCCTTTTCATTAAAATGGAAATCATTCACCGTAACATTTTTAATCATCTTCTCGCGATTTGTTTGTTTTTTGTTTTTTCGTACATTGGCGGGCTGATCATGAGAAACGGTGTGTGTTTGAAGGTCTTTTCTGAAATATCAAAATTGTCTTTTGCGATTTTTTTGGTTCAGCATATAATTATCAACTTTATGCTGGGGCGCTATATGCCCGCAAATGATGTGCTCTCTGTTTTGTGGCTGACGGCAACCGCGGCAGTTTCGGTTGGCGTGGCAAAAGTCTTGACGGTCGTCAATAATGTGCTGCTTAAATCGAAGGCTTTTCAGAAAATCGACGCCTGCTTTTTGAAGTAAGAGAAAAGATGCCGGAGTGTATTTCTCTCGCAGCGGGATAACGGCTTGCGGACATCCTGCTGCGTGTAATATAATATCTGAGTTGTCAGCCAAAGTCCGTAACGGGAAGAGCGCGTCGGTTCTCAGTAGAGAACCGATTACCGTAGAATAACAGATAGTTTATTGTTTGAATAAGCGGAAAATGGAAAGTTTGAGAGAGGGACGTATCGTTTTGGATGTTTCGGTTGTTATCATTTCATATAATGAAGCAGAGTACATTGCAAGAGCAGTTGAAAGCTGTATTAATCAGGAGTTTTCCGGAAGTATGGAGATTATTATTGGCGATGACGGATCGTCGGACGATAGTATCTCTGTAATACAGGAGCTGGAGGAACGGTATCCCGGAATTATCCGGCACTATGTGATGGACAGGAATGACGGAGTGAATATTCCTTCTGTCAGAGTGTCCAATAACATAAAAAGGGCATTATCCGATGCGCGGGGAAGGTATATGGCCGTGCTGTCCGCAGATGATTATTTTTGTTCGACCTCAAAATTTCAGGACGCATACGATTTCCTGGAAAGTGACGTAAAGAAAAAGTATTCAGCGGTATTCACCGATTTCGTA
>ONSE01000197.1 GCA_900320415.1 uncultured Eubacteriales bacterium | reverse complement strand
GCGATAAGATGAACGTTTATCGCGGAAACGTGCAGCGACCGCCTAACAAAACCTATAGGCCGCGATTTAAAATAGAGGCTGACCCGTCAAAAGGTCAGCCTCCCGGTTGGTTATCAAATATCCGCGTTACCGCGTGGAATTGTCGTTGTGATTACCAGCGCTCTTTGAAGTTGTGGCTGTTCTTGGACGCCTTGCTCTTCTTCGAGGGCTTTCTTGTGGTCTTGCTGAGGAAAATCAGGGAAACCGCGCTGATCACGATGATGGTGAGCACCGCCCACAGCCAGATGTTCGCGCTTCTGTTGACCTTCGCGGACTTCGCGTCGGGAGCAAGATTAGCGGACTCCTGGAGCGCCTTCTCGGCAGCCTTGTTGGTCTTTTCTACAGCGGAGTTGGACGCCGCAGCAGCAGATCCGGACTTCGCGGCAGCGTCGGGAGCAGACATGGCAGAGTCTGCGGTAGCGCTCGCGCTCTGTGCGGGAGCGGCGGGACCTGCGATGCTGCCTGCGGTGTTCGCAAGCTCAGAGGTTACGGGAGTGGCACCAACCAGCTCCTCTTCCTCGGCAGCCTCGACCGGTTTGGCAACCGCCTCGCCGCCGTTGAGTACCGCGAGGGTCTCGGCGTCGAGCTCGCCCGTCACTTCGAGGTTGTTGTTGCGCTGGAACTCCTTGACAGCGTCCACGGTGTAGTCGCCGTAGTAGCCTGTCGGGTCAATGCCGAAGTAGCCCAGCTCAACGAGCTTGGTCTGGACGTCCAGCACGTCGTCGGTGAAGTCGCCGTATACGATGTCGGTCTTTTCTTCGAGCGGAATGTCCTCAACCGCGGTGGTCTCCTCGGTCTCAGCCTTCTCTTCCGTCTCTTCCTTCGCCTCGTCAGACGCGCCTACGAGATCGGTATCGTTGCCGGCTGTCTCCTCGGTCTTGGTTTCCTCCGCCTCGGTGTTTTCCTCGGCGTCGTCCTTTACCTCTTCTTTATCATCCTCGTCATCCTTCTCCTCATCGGCGTCGTTCTTCACGTTCGCCTTGGGAGCATCGTCGGAATAGAGAACATCACGGTCGGAGCCGGAGATACCGTCAACTACGACGCCTGCCGCCTCCTGGAAGGCTCTGTATGCCTTCTCTGTCGCGGGACCGAAGTCGCCGTCGATGCTGCCCGTGTAGAAGCCGAGCTCTGCAAGTCTTTCCTGGATCTTCTCCACCTCGTCGCCCATCGAGCCGCGGCTGTAGATGGAAGGAGTCGAGGATTTTTTGGAATCGCTCTTGCCCGTGGACTCGGTATAATCCTCACCGCTGTCGGGCGTCTCGGAGGAACGTCCGCGGGAATCGAAGTAGTATGTAGTGCCGTCGATCTCCCTTGAGGTGCTGACGATGTACTCGCCGTCCTCATAGTAGTAATAATCGCCGTTGAACTCTTCCCATCCGTTCTCAGGATAGGAAACCGCGGTCAGCTTGAACCAGCAGTCCCAGTTGTTCCAGCCGCCGATCTCCTGGTAGCATACGCCCCATTCGTCGCCTCTGGCGTCAACCTCCATGTTGTCCGCGATATATACACCCACGTGACCCGGTCTGGAAAGTCCGAGACCGTGTACCCTGGGAATTCCGTTGCTGACGTAGCCCCAGTCTCTGCCGTTCGCCTGCGCGTCGGAGAGCATACTCATTCTGTTGCCGCCGCAGTAGGACCAGATCAATCCCGAGCAGTCAACAGCTCCCGGGGAGGTGCCTCCCCAAACATAACTCCAGCCTTCATCGTACGCATTGAGCGCGTACTCAGCGAGTCCTGCGCCTGTACCGGATGCTCCGGCACTCATACCGCCGACCACGCATACACCTGATACTGTCAGTGTACTCAATATCACAGCGGTAAGCTTTTTTATCCTGTGCATTGTTATTACCTCCAGTGTCTGCAAGCCGCTTTTTGAGGTTTTTCCCGACAGGAAAATTACATCGAAAAGTAACTTGTTAACAAATTTGTAATAATTATAGCATCTTCCTCTCAAAAAATCAACCCCTGAAAGGGAAAAAATTAAAAAACGAGCGAAATTCAGGCATTTTCGCTAACTAATATTTTCTTATCCGGAATTAATGGTTACAAATTGATACGTTTTGTAACATTTTCGTCGGTGTTTCACGGAGAAGGGAACCGCTGCGGCACATTTCGCGGCAAATTTTTGGGGCGTGGAGGTCAGATGAACAGGTCAGACAGTTACAGGCTCGCAACAGTTGTTCAGATGGTTTTCCTTTTAAATGGAAATTAAATGGAAAAAGAAATGTTCGCTTTCTGTTATTTCGCGGAGCGTTGGTCTCACAAAACCTACAGGCCGCGATTTAAAAATCATCTTTGCAGAAACGATTGATAGGGCAAGGGGATTGGTGCGAGTCTGATGAACACCTGTCGGCGGGTAAGAACCCGCTGTCAATCCGCGCACTAAGGGATAGGTAATCCATTTGCAATGCGTTTACGCGTCAAACGTTTGACAGTGCAATAAGGGTTTTCAAGAAAACTCTT
>ONSE01000196.1 GCA_900320415.1 uncultured Eubacteriales bacterium | reverse complement strand
TTCCTTAAGCTGCTATCCGTCCGGACATCTGATGGTCGCGCAGTTGTATTTTCATATTTCAACTTTTGTGTTCCGGCGCGAACGCTTGGCGAAAGATGTCCTTCCGGATCGTTTCATCGACGACTTGGGATTGACAATTCTGATTTGTTCGGCGGGAAAAATCAAACATTTCAATAATGTTTCTTTCGCGTATATGCAAAGACCGTCCAGTATCATGCACAAGAGCGACAATACCGTACTTGAGCTCGTCAATGTGATGGTGATACAGGATATTTATAATAAAAAGATATTCAGGTTTGCCGCTTTATCCCGAATGTATCCGAATCTATTGCAATTGTTCAGGCTAAGAACGGAATTGCAGAATAAAAAGTATGACAAGTACTTTGCTGATTCCGCAAAGTATGATCATGACTTTATCTCAATGGTTAAAAATTATGAATCAAGTACGCTCGGTCAGAAGCTGAAACTTCAATTGCTTTTACCGGCTGCCGGTTTCAGCAGAATGTGTTTTAAAGTGTTTGGAAAAGTATCGGGCTTATTTTACAAAAAGCAACTTAGGGAAAGTGTGGGGAAATAATGAGAAAGAATATTCCGTTTGCATCATTTGAGAATATGCACGCCGAAATCCGTCGGGAGCTGGACGCTGCCTATCGGACTGTGATGGATCGCAGCTATTTTATCCAGGGAAAGGCGTGTGAACAATTTGAACGGGAGTTTGCCGGATACTGCGGGACAGATTACTGCATCGGCGTCGGCAATGGTTTGGACGCGCTGATGCTGATTCTGCGGGCGATGGAGATCGGTGAGGGCGATGAAGTGATTGTTCCGTCCAATACATATATCGCAACCGCTTTGGCGGTATCTTATGTGGGAGCAAAGCCGGTGTTTGTTGAACCCGAGCTTGCAACGTTCAATATCAACCCTGACTTGATCGAAGAAAAAATTACCGGGAAAACCAAGGCCATCATTGCGGTTCACCTTCAGGGCAGGCCTGCGGATATGGACTCGATAAACGCCGTTGCCCGAAAATATGGGCTGAGGGTGATTGAGGATGCGGCGCAGGCACACGGCGCGAGGTATAAGGGGAAAAAGGTCGGTTCCTTGGGTGATGCCGCGGGATTCAGCTTTTATCCCGGAAAGAATCTCGGTGCGCTGGGCGACGGCGGCTGTGTGACAACCAACGATCGTGTGATAGCCGATAAGGTCAGGGCCTTGGGCAATTACGGTTCCGATTATAAGTATCATCACATCTACAAGGGCTGTAACAGCAGGCTGGACGAAATGCAGGCAGCGTTTCTTTCGGTAAAGCTGAAGCAGCTGGATAAGTGGAATCAGGAGCGCAGGAGAATCGCCGGCAGATACCTGAGCGAAATCCATAATCCCCTGATAGCGCTGCCTTGTAGAAGCGACAGCTCCTTTGAGCATATCTATCACGTTTTTGTTATCAGGTGCCGGGAAAGGGACAGCCTTGAAAAATATCTGAAAGAAAGGGGCATCGGTACCCTGAAGCATTATCCGATTCCCATGCATTTGCAGGGGGCGTACGCTGATTTGAATATCCGGAAGGGTGACTTGCCGATTGCCGAGGAAATCAGCGAAACGGTTCTCAGCATTCCGATGTATTACGGAATGTCTGATGAGGATATCAGTTATGTAATAGAGGTGATTAACCGATATGGAGACTAGTATGGGTGAGATACGGTTAAGGCCGCTGCTGAAAAAGGACGCTCCTCTGATGCTGGAGTGGATGCACGATCCCTCTATCGCGTGTTATTTCCGTTTTGACGCGTTGAAAATGACGTTGTCTGATTGTGAAGCGTATATTGAAAAAGCACAGGATGAAAAAGACTCTGTTCACTTTGCTATTGTTGACGGGAACGACGAGTATCTCGGCACAATCAGCCTGAAAAACATTGACAGGGAAAAGGGAGAGGCAGAGTACGCGATCAGTTCGCGCAAGAAGGTTCACGGTACAGGAGCGGCAATGGCTGCTACAGAGGAGATTCTGCGGATCGCGTTTTACGAGTTGGGTTTGAGAAGGGTTTATCTGAATGTCTTGAAGGAAAACGCGAGAGCCAATGCGTTTTACAAAAAAGCGGGATTTCAGTTTGATTACAGCGAAGAAAATGCGGTTAAGATCCATGGTGAGAGAAAAGATTTGAATTGGTATTTTATGATAAGATGAGAAGGTAACTATGATACAGAGAATAAAAAGCACAGCGATGGCATTGAGACAGGACTTGCTGGCTGCCGGAAGGATCAGAAAAGTA
>ONSE01000185.1 GCA_900320415.1 uncultured Eubacteriales bacterium | reverse complement strand
GCCACAATCAATTTTTATAAGCTCCGCAGCTGCCGCTTTGTTGACCTCCCGGGCTATGGCTACGCGAAGGTCTCCAAGGCGGAAAAGGAGCGCTGGGCAAGTCTTGTCGAGGGTTACCTTTCGGCACAGCGCAATATCGCGCTGATTGTCCAGATCATTGATATCCGTCACAAGCCGACAAAGGACGATTACGATATGCTCAGCTTTCTTTACGGCTGCAACGCTCCTTTTGTGATTGTTCTCACGAAAAAGGACAAGCTCAAAAAAACCGCATACGAGAAGCGGATAGAGGAGATCATGGATGAGCTGCAGGACTATGAGGGGATAGAACTGCTGCCCTTCTCCGCCGTAAACGGGGACGGTCTTGACGATATCAAGGAAGTTATCGCATCTTACGCAGAGGGTTCAGAGGAGGAATAACAAATGGAAAAGAAACCGTTTCTGACGCTGGAACAGGCAAAGGACATCATCAGGGATGTTCCGACCCCGTTCCACGTCTATGACGAAAAGGGAATCAGAGAAAATGCCAGAGCGCTGAATAAGGCGTTCAGCTGGAACAAGGGCTACAAGGAGTATTTCGCGGTAAAGGCGACTCCCAACCCCTATCTGATGAAGATTTTGCAGGAGGAGGGCTGCGGCATGGACTGCTCCTCCTACACAGAGCTGATGCTCTGCGAGTCCTGCGGCATTACAGGTACCGAGATCATGTTCAGCTCCAATGTCACGCCCGAGCAGGACATGAAAAAGGCGTATGAGCTGGGCGCGAATATCAATCTTGACGACTACACCCATGTGGAGTTCATCAAGAAGGTCTGCGGCGTTCCCAAGACCATCTGCTGCCGCTACAATCCGGGCGGCGTATTCCGCATGGCGGACAGCGAGGACAAGGTTCAGGTAATGGACACACCGGGAGATTCCAAGTACGGAATGACCGAGGAACAGATGGAGAAGGCATTTTTGGAGCTGAAGGAGGCAGGCGCAGAGGAATTCGGCATTCACGCGTTTCTCGCCTCCAATACCGTATCCAACGGCTATTACCCCGAGCTTGCGGGGATCCTGTTCAGCCTTGCTGTCAGACTGCGCAAAAAAACGGGCGTACATATCAAGTTTATCAACCTCTCGGGAGGTGTCGGTGTTGACTACCGGCCCGAGGAGCCGAAAAATGATATTGCCGTCATCGGAGAGGGCGTAAGAAAGAAGTTTGAGGATATTCTTGTTCCCGAGGGAATGGGCGATGTCGCTATCTATACCGAACTGGGAAGATATATGCTCGCGCCTTACGGTGCGCTGGTGGCGACCGCGATTCACGAAAAGCATATTTACAAGGAATACATCGGTCTCGACGCCTGCGCGGCGAACCTGATGCGTCCCGCCATGTACGGTTCTTATCACCACATTACCGTTCTGGGTAAGGAAAACGAGCCCTGTGACCATAAATATGACGTTACGGGAGGACTTTGCGAGAATAACGATAAGTTTGCCATCGACAGGATGCTTCCGAAGATTGATATCGGAGACATTCTCTACATCCATGACGCGGGCGCCCACGGCTTCTCCATGGGCTACAATTACAACGGAAAGCTCAGATCCGCCGAGGTCCTGCTGTGCGAGGACGGCAGTCATAAGCTGATCCGACGTGCGGAACAGCCCAGGGACTATTTTGCCACCTTTGATTTCTCGGAATTTCAGGATTTAACAAAATAAGACTCTATCAAAGTCAACAGCAAAACAGCCTCCTTCGCGGAGGCTTTTGCTGTTTATGCTGCCTGTAATTTTATTCAAAAAACATACCGCTTTTGATTGAATTTTATCGGGTGATGTATTATAATAAAACTGTATTATTATATCGAAGTGCAGAGGGAAGTCAAGTGGTTAATCAGCAACAGATAATTCGCAGGCGTATTACATTTTACGGACGGGTGCAGGGAGTCGGCTTCCGCTATGTCGCCTCATATGCCGCGGGTGAGGCGGGAGCGACAGGCTGGGTAAAAAACGAGTACGACGGCTCTGTCAGTATGGAGATACAGGGAACGGACGTGCAGATCCGTCAGGTGATCGCTTTGCTTGACAGCTCGCGTTACATCCGTATAGAACGCATGGAAACGCGTGACATACCTGTCGACGCCAAGGAAAAGAAGTTCCGTGTACGTTATTAGCCGACAGCGTGTTGTTCTGCCCCAAGTGAATGCAGAGGTGCATTATGAGAAGACTTAACGGCATTCTCGCCATAACCATCCTGATTGTTTTCATCGTCCACGGCGTGCTCGGTGCTCTGAATATGATGGAGATTACGGCTTTTTTCAATAAAATCATTCCGAGAATCCTGATTTGCCTGATAGGGCTTCACGCGGCCGTCAGCACCGGTTACACGATACACTCGCTGCGTGTCGCGAAAAGAACAAACGCGCCCTACTTTAAGGAAAACAGGCTTTTCTGGGCGAGAAGGATCAGCGGCTTTCTCATTATTGCGCTGATTCTGTTCCATGTCACAGCGTTCGGGGCATATGATAGCGGTGTCTTTCGTCTGGTACCGTTTGATTTGTACCGCCTGATCGCGCAGCTCCTCTTTCTTACCACCGTGGCGGTGCATATTATTTCCAATGTAAAACCCGCGCTGATCACGCTGGGCGTCAGAAAGCTGAAGCAGAAAGCGGGAAATATTCTGTTTTTTATCTCTGCGCTGCTTTTGTTTATGACGGCAGCGTTCATCCTGTATTATGTAAAATGGCAGATGTGACAGTTGAACAGCTGATAGTTCCGGACAGGGATTGTCAGCTGTTTTTTATCCTGCTTTTACAGATATCTCCTTGACAAGGTGCTTGAAAATTGGTTATAATTGAATAAAAATGAACAAGGAGGAACCACAATGGTAGCTTGTCCCACCTGTGGAGGCGCTCTTCGGTTTGATATCGCGACGCAAAAAATGGCCTGCGATTACTGCGGAGGGCGCTTTGAAACCCAAACGCTGTCGGACAACAGTCTGCGCGACGACGCTCACGCTTCCTGTTTTGACAGCTTTGTGTATATCTGCCCGTCCTGCGGCGCGGAGCTGATCACAACCGACAAGAATGACGCGGTCGGCTTTTGCCAGTACTGCGGCGGCGCGTCGATGATTTTTAATAAAATGCGTCAGGAGTGGAAACCGGACCATATCATTCCGTTTCAGATCACCAAGGAGCAGTGCAAGGAGGCGTACCGCAAGGAGGTAGGACGTCATCTTTTTGTCTCCCGAAAGTACCGCAATCCCAATCTGATCGAAGGCTTCCGCGGCGTATATATGCCGTATTGGAGCTACCGCGCGCTGATGCAGGGGCAGTTCCGTCTGCACGCTACCTCACCGCGTCAGTTAGTGAGTCTGAATACGTATGAAATCATTCATTACGACATTGTCGGAGATTCCAATCTCGCCATGGAGGGATACTCCCGCGACGCGTCCATGAGCTTTGATGATGACCTCAGTGAGAGCCTTGCGCCCTATGAGTATCAAAAACAGAAGCCGTTCGCTCCCGGTTATCTCAGCGGCTTCTACGCAGAAACGGGAAATGTCAACCCGCATGAGTACGATTCCGCTGTGACCCTCGAGATGAAGGAGGACGCGGCCTCCGTTCTCCTGGAGGATAAGACCATCAAGGATTATCTGAAAAAATACTCTCTGACCGCGCAGCCGGACGTGTCGAGAACAAAGGTCAATATCGAAAACGTGAAACGGACACTCAACCCCGTATGGTTTATGAGCTATCGAAACGGTAAGGAAATCACCTATGCCGCTGTCAACGGACAGACAGGAAAGGTGGCGGCGGATCTGCCGCTCAGCCCCCTGCGTATTTTGTTATTCGCGCTGGGCATTTCCGCTGTGATTTTTGGAATACTGGTCGCTCTGATGTCTGTGATTCCTTCCATCAAGGCGAACGCAACCCTCGGCATCTGTTTGATTTTAATGAACGCGGGTATGTATTATCTGCAGAATGCTTTCAACCGTACCATTGACAGACAACGGGAATCCCTGTCGGCAAAGACAACTGGAATTTTCGGGGCGGGAGGCTATACCTTTTGCCTGATGGTTTGCATACTCTGCTTTATCGCGGTGATCACTGACGGCTCCTATTCGCAAGACAGAGCCTTTCTCGCGTCCATTCCCATGGTAGCCACCATTATTGCCATGATTATCAGCCATGCAAAACAGGCGATGGATTCGGCAGCCCTGAAGAGGACGAAAATCAATCATGTATCTCCGCTGCGTATGCGCATAGTGCAGGACGCGGGAAGATTTCTGAACAATGTGCGCTGGCTGAAGATTCTGATGTATGTCAGCCTTGCGCTGGGCGCTATTCTTGTGTATGCGGATGTTGCCAATAATCTGATTTCCTACGGCGCCTGCTTTATCGCGGCGGCAGAGTTGTTTGTGCTGGCGCTGTTACACATCAGCTTTCAGTCGCGTATCGCAAAACGTCCCTTGCCGCAGTTTAACAAGAAAGGGGCGGGTTATGATGAAAACTAAATCATTACGGACACTGGCAGCGGTTATTGTGATCCTCACCATCCTGTTCTGCACCGCAATGTCGGTAAGTGCGCTGGAAAGGCAGGCCGCCGCGCAGTATACCAATCCCGAAACCTCCTATCAGGTCATGATTATCGATGAGCTGAACCTGCTGAGCGAAAGCGAAAAGACAAAGCTTGTTGAGGATATGAGCCCTCTCACAAAGTACGGTCACGCCGTTTTCTGGACAACAGAGGATTACACATCCAACGAAATTGAGCAGGCAAGGGTCAAGAGAAGGGAGCTGTACCAGCTGGACAGCGCCGCGATCTTTGCCGTTAATATGAATGTTCGTAAACTGACGATACAGTCTTACGGCGACATTTATAGCTATGTGACCGACTCAAAGGCACGGTCGATCACCAATAATGTCAGCCGCTACGCAACCTCGAAGGATTATTATTCCTGCGCCAAGGAAGCGTTTTCGCAGATGTACCGCGTTTTGGAGGGTGAGCATATCAGCGAGCCGATGAAGTATATCAGCTACGCCGTGATATCCGCGATGCTGGGCGTGATTATCGCTGTTTGCGTCGCGTTCTCCAAGCGCCACAATCCGCTGCGCCGTGA
Source organism: uncultured Eubacteriales bacterium (assembly GCA_900320415.1). Lineage (GTDB taxonomy): Bacteria > Bacillota > Clostridia > Oscillospirales > Acutalibacteraceae > Ruminococcoides. The sequence goes on along the minus strand of ONSE01000185.1, from coordinate 1,435 downwards.
GTTTAAGCGGTCTGAAGTGATGAAGGCAGGCTCGGCAGTTGTCGGTCCATTGAATGCTTATGAGCAGAGAAGAGAAAAAATATATGTCAGCACTTCCTCGGGAGGCGGCAGTGGCTGCGGTGGCGGCAGCAGCTGCGGCGGCGGAAGCAGCTGTGGAGGAGGAGGCTGCGGTGGCGGCGGAAGCTCTTCGTTCTGACCGGAGAAAGGAATTCACCTTGCAGTGGCATATTACACACCGCTGTAACCTTCGTTGCAAGCACTGCTATCAGCATGATTACCGGGCTTTTTCAGACAGGGAATCCCTGCGCAGGGTTCTGACACAGTATGAGGCCTTACTCGCCGCCTACGGGTTCAGGGGTCACCTGAATATCACAGGCGGCGAACCCATGCTGCATCCTGATATCTTCTGGCTGCTGGAAGAAGCGGCAAGGAGAGGAATGACCGCCGCGGTACTGACAAACGGCACCACATTGACACTCCGGGACGCGAAATATCTCAAAATGCTGGGAGTCACCTATGCGCAGGTCAGTCTTGACGGCTGTGAACAGACACATGACGCTATCAGGGGAAAGGGAAGCTTTCAGCGCGCCGTCAACGGAATCAGGGCGCTGAAGGCGATGGAAATCTATACCGATGTATCCTTTACTGCCCAGAGGAACAATCTGTCGGAGCTCAAGCCGCTCTCGAAAATATGCGGCAGCCTGGGAGTGGATAAGCTGTGGTTTGACCGCGTGATCATACCCGTCCGCGAGGATGAAGAAAAACTTACTCTGAGCGCTGAGGAGTACCGGGCTTTGTGCAAAACGGCAGCGTTACTGAACCGCAGACATAAGGTGTCCTGTGCGCGAGCGCTGCAGTTTCTTCCGTGCAGGAGCAAGAGCATCTACCGTTGTACCGCCGGGGAAGCACTGCTGACCATCTTGGCTGACGGCAGTGTTCTGCCTTGCAGAAGGCTGCCGATTGTTGTCGGAAATGTGAACGAAACGGATTTACTGAGCATTTACCGTGACAGCGGAGAGCTGAAAAGGATCCGCGAAACGCCCGTACCTGACGGGTGCGGTTCCTGTTCTTATCGGGAGCAGTGCAGAGGAGGAGCGAAGTGCCTGACGTTCGCAAAAACGGGAAGATATGATCTGCGTGATCCCGATTGTCCTGTGAAGTGAATTTTTTGAATTATTTTTAAAATACCCTTGACAATTGACGGGAATTGTGGTATTATATATGAGTCGCTGAGAGATAAGGCGAAATGCTGAGGCGACAAAGGCAATGATGGGAGTTTAGCTCAGCTGGGAGAGCATCTGCCTTACAAGCAGAGGGTCACAGGTTCGAGCCCTGTAACTCCCACCAAAGAATTTGGCCCGGTAGTTCAGTTGGTTAGAACGCTAGCCTGTCACGCTAGAGGTCGACGGTTCGAGCCCGTTCCGGGTCGCCAAAT
>ONSE01000181.1 GCA_900320415.1 uncultured Eubacteriales bacterium | reverse complement strand
GGTCAGGAAACAGCCTGTCTTGTAATGACAGGCTGCGTATTTATGCTGGCTCTCGGAGGTCTGGCTATCGAGCGCGTCTCGCTCGGGCGGATTCTCGCCGTTGTCGCGGTGCTGCTCTGCGCGCGGTTCGGCGGCGTGCAGGGCGGCGCGGTCAGTGGCATAGCCACAGGCGCGGTGTTCAGTCTTGCCAATTTTGAACAGGGCTTTATCTGCGGCGGATACGCCTTCGGCGGTCTGATGGCAGGATTATTTTCGGGCGTCAATAAGGTTGCCTGTGCCATGGCGTTTCTGGTCGGCAACTCGCTGATGTCCCTTGCCTTCGGCACGGGCGAGCTTCCCGCGGCGGTGTTTATCGAGAGCATGATCGGCAGTGTCGTCTTTATCTTCATTCCCCGGGATGTCGGTGTGTTTATCACCCCGGTTTTTGTCAGGGAGCCGTCAGCGGAGCTGGGGGACACGGTGAAAAAGAATGTGATCCTGCGGCTGAGCGCGGCGTCGCGGGCTATCAGGAATGTGAGAAGCGACGTGGAACGTGTTTCAAAGCACATGGAGGAGCTGTACGCGCCGAGCTTTGACTCCGTGTGCGAGAATGTCGCGTCTGATGTGTGTGCGGGCTGCGGTTTGAGAATGTACTGCTACGAGCACGAGGGAGGCGTGACAAGGGATGATTTCTTCCGTCTGGAGGAGTATCTCGCCGCGAACGGCAGGCTGGAGGAGCGTGATGTGGAGAAGGCATTTGTCAAGAGCTGCTGCAAAAAGGGCGAGATCGCGGAGGCGATGACGCGTCACTATCGTCTGCTGACCGCCAGCCGTGAGGCAGAGCGGAGAGTGAGCGAGATACGCGGCGCGGTGGCGGGTCAGTTCGCGGGCGTGAGCGATATTCTCAGCGACCTCAGCCGCGAGTTTGAGAACAGTCTGCGCTGTGACAGCGAGGCGGCGGACAGAGTGACGGACAGCCTGACGCAGCTGGGCGCGATTCCGCAGAAGGCGATTTGTCTGATTGACGACAACGGCAGAATGCGCGTGGAGCTGGAGCTGAGCGGCAAGGGCGAGCCGCTCAAGGCGGGACAGATCGCGCGCGAGGTGAGCCGCGCCTGCGGCAGAAGATTTGACCTTCCCAACCTTACCGAGGAGGGCGGTGTGATCCGGGCGGCGCTCTGCGAGCTGCCACTCTATGATCTCGAAATCGGTTCCGATCAGCATATCGCCAACCGCGGCAAGCTCTGCGGCGACTGCATCGACTATTTCAACGACGGTCTCGGCAGCACCTACGCCCTCGTCTGCGACGGCATGGGAACAGGCGGCAGAGCGGCGGTGGACGGCAATATGGCGGTCTCCACCATGGGAAGACTGCTTCGGTCGGGACTGACGCCGGACAGCGCGCTGCAGATTGTCAACGCCGCCCTGATGATCAAGAGCGAGGATGAAAGTTTGTCAACCGTTGATCTGGCAGAGGTTGACCTGTACAGCGGAATGCTGACGCTCAAAAAAGCGGGTGCCGCGACGACCTATGTGCGCCGCGGCAGCAGGGTGATGGCGCGCGAGATGCCGTCGCTGCCCGCGGGAATACTGAACAATATTAAATTTTCAACGGACACGCTGAAGCTGTCGGCAGGAGATGTGATAGTAATGATTTCTGACGGAGTCATCACAGGCGATGAAAAGTGGCTGGAGCGCCTGATCCGCACATGGCGCGAAGGCAGCACACAGGAGCTGGCGCAGGCGGTGGTCGAGGAAGCCATCCGCCGCCGTGAATCAACCAAGGACGACGACATCACCGCCGTCGCGATGAGGGTGGTGGAGAATATCGAAGCATAAGGTATTTTTAGAGGTTCCCATAATAAATAACGGGCTGACTCATCAAAGTCAGCCCGCTGCGCTATCTTACAATGGAAAGATATATCGGAATGTTGCTTTCGTTGTCCGCCAGAATAAAGAGAAACGGCTTGTCAAAGGAGATGTCAGCCTCACCGCTGCCGGGACTTTGATCAGAGGAGCCGGCGGTCTCCAAAATATCGGTAGTGATTCCCGCTCCGCTGCACTGCAATGCGGGAACATTTTCCCAGAAGCCGTCGAGCGTCAGCGCGTCGGCGTGCGCCATACCGCCGAAATCGCTTTTTTCGGAGAACAGGGTGCGCACTCCCAGCTCCTTCAGAACATCGGCGCGGTTTTCTGTGCTGCTGCCGCAGGTAAACGGGCGCAGCTGAACGCGTTTTGTTTGGGTAATGTCAACGCTTTCGAGCAATTTAAAATACTCAGCGCTGTCAAAGGTTCTGACATAATCGTCAAAATCTCCGTCGGGCATGATGAAAACCGCCTTGAGGGGATTTGCCTCGGTGAATTTGACGGCGCCCTGCGCCCTGTCGCTGCGCATATAGCGCTCCTCGGAGAGGAGAAGCTGTGTGTCCTGCTCATACGGCGTGAGCCACGCATCCTCAAGGGTCATCGAGGAGTAGGAATACATCCCGTCCTCCTCACGGAGGTCAGGCTTCGCGCCGGGAAGCTGTTGGCCGAGCTTTTCGGCAGCGCTGCTGTCGCCGAAGGAGAAGCGGAGAATGTCCGCGTCATAAAAATCGGCGTTAAGCTGTAAAAACGGCTTACGCACATCAGCTCCCGTCCTGCTGTTGATCAGCAGGGCGCGCGGCATAGTAAGCGTTTGTTTTTCGTCCTTGGTATTATTTTTTTGCTGATAGT
>ONSE01000179.1 GCA_900320415.1 uncultured Eubacteriales bacterium | reverse complement strand
TACATCTTTTCGTAGTAGTTCTGATACTCGCCGCTGATGATTTCCTGCCACCAGTCCTGATTGTCAAGATACCAGCGGATCGTCTTTTTGATTCCGTCCTCAAACTTCGTCTCGGGCAGCCAGCCGAGCTCGTTATGGATCTTTGTCGGGTCGATCGCGTAGCGCATATCATGTCCCTTGCGGTCGGTGACGAAGGTGATCAGGCTCTCCGGCTTTCCCAGCTCCCTGCAGATCAGCCTGACGATATCGATATTTCTCTTTTCGTTGTGGCCGCCGACGTTATACACCTCGCCGACCCTGCCCTTGTGGATGATCAGATCGATCGCCTTGCAGTGATCCTCCACATAGAGCCAGTCGCGCACGTTTTCTCCCTTGCCGTAGACGGGCAGCGGCTTATCCGCGAGCGCATTGGCGATCATCAGGGGAATCAGCTTCTCGGGGAAGTGGTAGGGACCGTAGTTGTTGGAGCAGCGCGAGATGGTAACGGGCAGCCCGTAGGTGCGGTGATACGCGAGGACGAGCAGATCCGCACCCGCCTTGGAGGAGGAGTAGGGACTGCTGGTGTGGATCGGGGTCTCCTCGGTAAAGAAAAGGTCGGGTCTGTCGAGCGGCAGATCGCCGTAGACCTCGTCGGTGGACACCTGGTGGTAGCGCTGAATGCCGTATTTGCGGCAGGCGTCCATCAATACCTGTGTGCCGAGGATATTGGTGGTCAGGAACACCTCGGGGTTCTCGATGGAGCGGTCAACATGGCTCTCCGCCGCGAAGTTCACAACGATGTCGGGATGCTCCTCCTCAAACAGCCTGTAAACAGCCGCCCTGTCGGTAATACTCTCCTTCACGAAACGGAAGTTCGGGTTCTCCATCACGGGTGCGAGCGTGGAAAGGTTGCCCGCGTAGGTAAGACAATCCAGACACACGATGCGGTAATCGGGGTATTTGTCCAGCATATGGAACACAAAATTCGAGCCGATGAAGCCGGCTCCGCCTGTTACAATAATCGTCATGTTTTTGTTCTTCTCCTTATCTGAGGGAATCCAGGTATTTTCCGTCCAGCACCGCCTTGAGGTACTGACCGTACTGGTTCTTTTTCAGTTCTTCATACACCTTCATCACATCCGCCTCGGTGATCCAGCCGTTGAGATAGGCGATTTCCTCGAGGCAGGCTATCTTGCGGTGCTGGTGGCTCTCAATCGTCTTGACGAAATTGGTCGCCTCTACCAGGCTCTCATGCGTACCCGTATCCAGCCATGTAAAGCCCTGGCCGAGCAGTTCCACATTGAGCGCATCGTTTTCGAGGTAAATGCGGTTGAGGTCGGTAATTTCCAGCTCGCCGCGCGGCGAGGGCTTCAGCCCCTCGGCGTATTCCACCACGCGGTTGTCATAGAAATACAGACCCGTCACACAGTAATTGGTTTTCGGCTTCTCCGGCTTTTCCTCAATGGAGACCGCCTTGCCGTTTTTGTCAAACTCCACGATACCAAAGCGCTCGGGATCGTCCACATAGTAGCCGAACACCGTCGCACCTCCGCCCTGCTCCGCGGTCTGCACCGCTTTTTTCAGGCGTTTTTTCAAACCCTGACCCGCGAAAATATTGTCGCCCAGCACCATTGTCACACAGTCGGAGCCGATAAAATCCGCTCCGATAATAAACGCCTGCGCCAGTCCGTCGGGCGAGGGCTGGACGGCGTACTGCAGCGAAATGCCGAACTGGCTTCCGTCGCCGAGAAGCTCGCGGAACCTCGGTGTGTCAAGAGGTGTGGAAATAATCAGAATATCGCGGATCCCCGCGTTCATCAGAACGGACAGGGGGTAATAGATCATCGGTTTGTCGTACACAGGGAGCAATTGCTTGGATGTAACCTTAGTCAGCGGATACAGACGCGTGCCCGATCCGCCCGCGAGAATAATTCCTTTCATCAAATAATCTCTCCGTCTTCAAGTATTTTGTCGTATTCCTGCATAGTATATCACATCTTGCCGCCAAAAAGCAACTGTTTTTCACGGAAACTCCAATCATTCGGTATTGTGCCGGAACGAGGAAGCTGCTGCCGTGAAGCTCCCGTGCTTTTGCGCGGCAGGGAGTTTATGAGAGTTCCCTTTATTATCCGTCATCATTTTTCGTTTCATAAAGCTGCTGATACGCCCGCTTGGCGCTCTCCACCTTTTCCACATAGTCCGCGGTTTCGGGGTAGGGAATATTCTCCAGCGTCACGCCGTCGGGACTCAGATTGGGGTTCTGCAGCCAGTCACCGACCACAAAGCCCGCGTTGTACGCCGCGACGGCGCACCGTTCGCTGCCATAGGTATCATAAAAAAACCGCAGCAGATAGCTGCCGTAGTCAATGCACACGGCGGGATCATAAAGGTCGTCTGCGGTGTACCGCCCCGCCTCGCCGCGCTTTTCCATCAGCCATTCAAAGGTCTCGGGCATCATCTGCATCACGCCGCGCGCCCCCACGCTAGACTGCGCCTCCGCGTTAAAATT
>ONSE01000121.1 GCA_900320415.1 uncultured Eubacteriales bacterium | reverse complement strand
TTGCAGCTTTACGCCGACTTCTCGGGCGGCATCGATATCTCGCGCGGCGTGGCGCAGATCTTCGGCATCGACATGATCGACAACTTCAAACGCCCGTACTTCTCCAAATCCATCAACGAATACTGGCGCCGCTGGCATATCTCTCTCGGCGGCTGGCTGAAAAACTACCTTTTCTATCCCGTCGCGATGTCGAACGTGTTCATCAACGCGGGCAAGAAGATGAAGGGCACCCGCTTCGGCAAAACCGCCGCGGGCGCGCATATCGCCAAGGTGCTCCCCACCAGCGTCGCCTCGCTGATCGTATTCCTCGTGGTCGGCGTCTGGCACGGCGCGGACTGGAAATACGTCGCGTTCGGCGTTTGGAACGGCGTGATCATCATGGTGAGCATTCTCCTGCAGCCGCTCTTTGACGGCGCGGTGGACAAGCTGCGCATCAGCCGCAAAAATCCGTTTTTCGTCGGCTTCCAGATCCTCCGCACCCTGCTGGTGGTGCTCGTGGGCTATGTGTTCGACGTGGCGCCCTCGTTCGGGGAGGGTATGCGCACGCTTTCGCTTTTCTTCACGGGGCAGGATTTTTCCGCGGGTATGGCGGAAATCGGAAAGCTCGGACTGAACCTTCCGGACTATATCATCCTGCTTGCGGGCGCGCTCGTTATCCTTGTTGCCAGCCTCATCCAGGAGAAGCACCACGATACCGATATCCGCACCATGCTCGACAGCAAGCCGTTCGCGCTGCGTTTCCTGCTGCTGTACGCGGGCATCATGGCGGTCGTGATCTTCGGCATCTACGGCTCGGGCTACAACGCCGCTGACTTTGTTTATATGCAGTTTTAAGAGAGGAGGTAGGTTACGCAATGAAATTTCAACAGTACGTCTCACGCACCGTCAAAACCGCCTGCTTTTTCCTGACCATCATGGTGTCCTGCCTGCTGCTGCAGCAGTATGTGCTGCGCAATGTGGACCATAACAGCCTGCGGGTCGAGGGCTTCTATCAGGAGGAGCGCGACTCGCTTGACGTGGTCTTTATCGGCGCGAGCGATATCTACACCAGCTTTATGCCCGGCAGAGCCTACGAGAAGTACGGCTTCACAAGCTACCTTCTGGCGTCGGAGTCCATCACCTCCGAGGGCGTCATCACCGCCGTCAAGGAGGTCGTCCGCACCCAGCACCCGGGTCTGATTGTCATCGAGGCGAACGCGTTCCTGTACGGCGACAGCGACAACGAGAAGAACGAGGCGCATATCCACAAGTTTTTTGACAACCTGCCCTTCAGCTTCAACAAGATGGAGTACATTCAGAAAGCTGTCCCCGTCGATCAGCGGTGGGAGTATTTCTTCCCGCTGATCAAGTACCACGGTCTGTGGACAGAGGTTCCCGACCGCGTGAATATGATGGAGAGCAACTTTTCGCTCGATATCCGCGGCTATAACGTCCTCAAGGGCTACCGCACCACCGCAAAGGTCTTTCAATCGGACACGCCGAGCCTGAATGAGAAGATCACGCAGGAGAAGGGCGAGCTGGAGCTCGACCCCAAGCTGCAGCAGAACCTGCTCGACCTTCTCGCCTACAGCAAGGAGCAGAACCTCAACGTTCTCTTTGTGCGCGCGCCGCATTTCGTGACGGACAAAACCTACGACCGTGTGAAGCGCTCCAACAAGATGGCGTCCCTCGTCAAGGAGTATGGCTTCAGCTACTACGCCTTTGAGAACCACGCGGATGAGATCGGCATTGACGACAGCCGCGATTTCTATAACGAGGATCACATGAATGTTTACGGCGCGCTGAAATTCACCGACTTTCTGGCGGAGGGACTTGTGGAAAGCGAGAACCTGCGCATCGATCCGCAGACCGATTCCCAGAAGGAAATGTGGGAAGAGGTCTCCTCCACGACCAATCAGCTCTACCGTTACTGCGACGACCTGATGAAGGGCGGAGAGGAGAAGGGCGCGCAGGAGGATGTGCTGACGCTCAACGCGCTCGAAAACTACTCGGGCGATACGATCGAGCGCAAATGACGGAAGGAGGAGCACTATGAGATTTCCAAACGGACACAAGGGCGTCAAGAAGCTCTTCGCGTCTGAGATACTCAATATCGCCGCGACGCTGCTGTTTTTTGCCACGGCGGTCATCAGTATTATCAACAGCAAAAAATCGTCCGATGATCGTTACCTCACCGCTGTTTTCGTTCTTCTGCTGTTCGCGGGCATTGTTGCGATCGTTTCCTTCCTGCTGCAGATCATCGGAATCAACCAAGCCCGGAAGGACGGCAGATACTTCGGAACGGCGCTGCTCTTTCTTTTTGCGGGCATTCCCGCCGACATTGTCGCTTCCGTGACGCAGGGTACGTTCCGTAACATCTTTTCAAGTATCAACGAGGTGCTCACGCTGCTTGTCACCGTGTATATCATTCTCGGAATATACGACCTCGCGGAGAAGCTGGAGAACAAAAACCTGATGCTGCACGGCAAGGTCGTCCTGTTTCTCTCCGCGTCCGTTTTTGCCGCTGCCGTTCTGTTCCGCACCGTTCCCGTTTTTGTTCCCAGAACGGAGTCCCTTTTCAACCTCATCGTCGCGGTGATGGAGTTTATCGGCTACCTGGTCTTTTTGATTTATCTCGGCAGAGCAAGGAAAATGCTTTCCGGAAAAGAATAGGGAACCTCTAAAAATTCCTTACCGCGTTGTAAGATGTAATTCGGAGAACAGTAACGGAGTTTCCCACACAAAAAGCACCCTCGGAGGAGGGTGCTTTTTGTGTGGGGTTGTTTCGATCGCTGTTGACTGTTGTATTGTCCGGAAGCGTTATACAACAGATCCATATTTATCAAACGAGTGAAAAGCGAAATGGAAAATGTAACCGTTATCCGAGGATGTCCGCCGTCACACGCAGGCTTGGTCTGTCCGAAAAAAGGACGCGGTATCACAATCCGCATATCACGGCACAGGACATCATCTCCGACGGAGAGGAGATCACGGCAGAAACGGAGGCCTGAGCGCGGCAAGCTGAGAGACGAAGCGCGGGTAGGAAATGGTGCTGACGTTTTCGATCAGATGAATATTCATGTTTTGCGCTCTGCTGCGAACGGCAGGAGTAGCGGAGAGGGTGGAAATGAGCGCTTTGACGGTGTATTTTCCGCAGTAATGCTGTGCCAGCGCCTCGATTTCATAAAGATTCGCGTTTGTCGGAGCGGTGTTCTTGCAGCTGATGAAAAACGGGATACAGCCCGACACGCAAAGCAGGTCGACCTCGTTGCGGATATTGATATCAAACGGCTGCTCGATGCCGTCCCAATCCAGCATGATGCCCGTTGACAGGTCGGTGAAAATGCCGCATTGCGAAGCCGCGAGACGGGAGTACAGCTCCAGCATATTGCCGCCCTTTTTGAACAGCACCTCGGCGCCCTCGGGAACGCGGAGGAGGTAGGTCGCGACGCCGTCTGTTTTGCGGTAATCGGTGAGCAGCCCGTTTGCCTCGAGCCTTTTTGTCACCGCGCGGTAATCGTCCGCCGCTCCCTGTGGCACGATGTCGGTGATGAGCCTGCCGTTCCCGCAGCGGACGGTTTCCCGCTTCACCGTGGTGTAGACATTCCACTCCCGCGGCATATCGCTGATGATTTTCCAAAGATGTTTGATTTCCCGGGCGAGTCCGTCTCCGCAGCGGCTCACGCGGACCGGCTCCTTCCGCTCAATGATATCCGCGCTGTGGATCCGCACGATCTCCCCGATACTGAGTGTCGGCGGCGTAAAGCGGGCGCGGTTGTTTTCGGGGGAGCTGGAGGAAAACCGCCCCGACAGTAAATCGTAGTAGATGATCTCTGTCCGGATGTCGGGATGCCCTCCCGCAAACGTCCCCGCGGCGGCGATGAACAGATTGGTGCCGCCTGTCACATCAAATACAAAGCGGTTTTCGGCGTCGGTGAACCGCTCCAGAAGGCGGAGGATCCCCTGAAAATCATTCTGCTCAATTTCATGGAATTCGGGAATGATTCCCGTCCGTCTTTTGAGGAATTCGGTGTGCGCCGCGCGGCTTCTCTCAAAATCGGGGCTGTCGGTTTTCATGCAGATGAACAAAATGCGGCTGTAGCTGCCGCAAAGTGCGGCTGTGATGTTTTCCAGATAATCCGAGTCAAAAAATTCGATAAGTATGTTGTGCGGGATGCTCATGACGGTGTCCTTTTTTATTGCTTTTTTTCTTTCTATCGTCGTATCAAATTATGAAAAATCTACAGAATAACGGTTTATTCCCGACGCGGCAGACGGGCAGTCCGAAGAGCTGCCCGTCTGCCGCAATATCCAGTTTCAGTTCAGCTGTTTGCAGCGCGGGTATCAGCCCATCAGATCTGTCAGCAGATCGCCTGCCACACCTGAAATCATCGGCGGGTCGATCGAATTGCAGAGGGCGACGAGCGTCGTTTTCTTCTCCGTGTTGACATAGTCAAACGCGGAATAGATCTGAATGGCGCCGTAGTGTCCGACGCCTCCCTCCAGCTCCAGATACAGACCGTAGCCGTAGCAGGTCTCAGGCGAGTAGTCGGTGGTCATCGCCTTGTAGCTCTCCGCCGAAATGACCTTGCTGCCGCTCAGCGCGTTGAGCCACGCGGTGAGGTCTGCCGCGTTGGAAATGATATCGCCCGCGCCCTTTGTCAGTCCGGGCTGCGCGTCAACCTGCTGATAGATGTTGCCCTGCGCCCACGCGGGGGAGTCGGGAAGCTCGCCGATAAAGCCCGAGTGCGTCATTCCCAGCGGCGTAAAAAAGCTGCCGCGCAGGAAATCCGTGTACTTCTGCCCCGAAACCTGCTCCACGATGTCGGCGAGAAGGAAGTAGTTGACGTTGCAGTAGGCGAACATCTCGTCAGGCTCGAAGGTAAGCGGCTGACTGAACACCCATTTCTTGATGGCGGCGACGTTCTGCGCCTCGGTGTTTTCCATGGTGACGTCGCTGCCGCTCTCCTCGGTCAGCTCGGGGATACCCGAGCGCATGGAGAGAAGATTGTGCAGTGTGAGGCTTTTGCCCTGCGCGTAATCGGGGAAGTATTTGTCGAGCGTGTCGCTGACGCTGAGCTTGCCCTGCTCCTGCAGCAGCAGGATCGCCGCGGCGCAGAACTGCTTTGAAACCGAGCCGATGGGCAGGGGAGAGTCAAGGGTGATCTCCGTGCCGTTTTCCAGCGTGCCTTTGGCGTAGGAGGCGACGGGCTTTCCGTTTTCGGTGGCGTAAATCACGCCCTCAAAGCCGTGGAGCTGAATCGTTTCCTCCATTCCCTTCGGAAGGGCGGGATCGGCTGCCGCCGCTGTCGCCCCGGGCGCCGCCGCAGACGTTTCCTGCGCGGCGGTTGTATCATTCGCGGCGTCCGCCGCCGCGTTGCTTTCGTTCTTTTGGGAGGAGCAGCCCGAAGCCGCTCCGATCAGCATGAGAGATAAGAGAACCGCGAGTATCTTTTTCATCATTCAAAACCTCCTGTTTTTTTCATTATACCGCACACCGCGCCGCACTGCAAGCAATCCGCCGTTTATTTTTTCAAGTATCTCGCCGCGTATTCAACAGGGGCTTGCATATCGCTTTGTATCGCTGTCTGTTCCCTGCGCGGCAAGGAATTTTTAGAGGTTCCCTTGAAAAAGCGCGGGAAGCGGGGTACAATAGAAAGAAAAAACAGGAGGTTTTTTCAATGCTGGGTTTTCTGTTTGTAGCGCTCGGGGGCGCCCTGGGAGCGGTGTGCCGCTACGCCGTCAGCCTGATTCCCGTCAGGACGTCTTTTCCCGTGCTGACGCTGCTGACCAATATTCTCGGGGCAGTGCTGATCGGTTTCATCGCCGGCGCGGCGGGCGGCGGTGAGGACGTCTCGCCGAACACGGTGCTGTTCTGGAAAACAGGCGTATGCGGCGGCTTTACGACGTTCTCCACCTTTTCGCTGGAGGCGTACACGCTGCTGGAAAATAAGTCATACCTCGCGGGCGGCGTTTACATCGCCCTGAGCTGCGCCTGCTGCATTCTCGGCATCTTCTGCGGAAAAAAGCTGGCGGGGCTGCTGAGATAGGACGGTCAGAAACATTTCTTGTACTGTTCTCCCAGCCGGAGGAGGTAATCGATAATGAATAACATTTTGTCGATATACTCGTCCCAAGCCTCCGTGTTGGTGACCTGAGCGGGACAGGTGACGCGGAGCACCGGTCCGATATTGGGAATTTCCACCGTATCGAATTCGGTAAGCTCCAAGGTCTCGCGGATCTGCGACAAGTCAATGCTTTGCGACATGGCGGCAAGGTAGAGGGATCTAAGCTCCTCCCCGCACACCAGCTCAACCTTAAAATTCGTATTGCGGAACGGAATATTCAGACGATATCTTTCTCCGCAGGTGAGGGTGCAGCAGTCGCTGCGTTTTGTAAGCTTGAGGGAGAGGTTGCGCGGCGTTCCCTCAAACCACCGATCAAAGCTCTCTCTGAACTGTTCCCAGAAAAGAAGGTTGAAATCGGCGTTGGCGGGAATAAATTCGTTTTTCGGCCGTTCCGGAATATCCTGATCGGTCGCCTCGCGCAGGGAAATGCCGTCATCGGGGGTATCGCCGAGAGGAGTCACGAGCAAAATCGTGATATGAAACGGCGTGTCGGAGGTTTCCGTTGTCCTGTTCAGCCACTTCACTGCCTGAAAATGCTCCTTGTCCACACGCTCGGCGATCCAGAACACTTCGCGTGCATTATGCCAGGCGGCGTAGGTGAGGATCTCGCCGAGGTGAACATGGTTGGTCAGAAAATACTGGTTCTCGATGATCAGCCTGTCGCCGTTTTCGTATTCCGCCAGAATATCGGCGGGATATCTTCCGCTTCCGTTTTCCTCCGAGTGTCTGCATTCGGTCTTGGGATTGACGATCCTTTTGCCTGTAAATTTCTCCAGGCAGCCGAGATGCTGACTCAGCCACCGGGTAAAGAAAGGCTCCTGGGAAAAGACAGTGACCATCTTTTTCGTATCGCTCATAATCATTCTCCTTACGATATACATTCTC
>ONSE01000177.1 GCA_900320415.1 uncultured Eubacteriales bacterium | reverse complement strand
TCTGTGAAATCCGCAGTTGCGCACTGGGCAAAGGCTTTAAGACGTGCGCGGAGTGTGCGGAATTGTCCGGCTGCCGGACGGTCAGGACGATACATGACAACAGCGACGAAGCTGCCGATAATCTTCAACTGCTGTCTGATACGTGCGGCACGGCGTGACCGCGGCGTCAGCTCTTCGGAGAGCTGTTGTCTTTGCGGGAATCAAAATCGGCAGCAACGGCGCGTCGGTCGGATTTTGCGGGGAACAGGAAATCGAAAGGCGTTTGAACGGATAAATACTCATGCAGACAAAAACAGCGAACGGTTTCAAAAGAGCCGTTCGCTGTTTTTTTGGAGTTGGAAACGGCGAGATACAGATCACCGTTGGGCTTGGTGTCGGCGACGAAACGTATGGCGGGCTGCCGGTTCCTGACATTTGCCGCGGCGGCGACCGCGTTGTCCAGGATATTGCCGACGATCGAGCAAAGCTCATAATCGGAGCAGGAGATGTCCTGTGCCACATTCAGCCTCGCGGTAAAGGAGATGTCCTGCCGTCGGGCTTCCTCCGCGTAGTATGACGTCAGCGCGTTGAGTGCCGTGTTTTCGCAGTAATTAACAGGGGCGGCGTTGGCGTCGAGCTCCGCGCAGTAATCGTTGAGCAGCTGCCGCAGCTGTTCGTTTTCTCCCTCCGCCGCGAGAGACTGCGCCGTCTTTGCCAGAAAAAAGAAATCGTGCCGCAGCCGCGCCGTGCTGTCCATGTATTTTTTCAGCTTTTCATACTGCGCCGCCTGCGTGCCGAGGATCTGCGAGTTGCGCTCGGCTTCGGTTTTGACCGTGATGGCGCGCGCGATGCCGTACTGCATAATCAGGAAAAAGATAAAGAAGGTCACCAGCGTGAATTGGTACATAAGGTACATCTGGAAAATCCGTCCCACGCGCACATTCTCGTAATCCACGGGAATCATGATGAAGTTAAAAACGGTTATCATCGCCGGGACCAGCCACACAAATTTCCAGATGACGTTGACATAATCGTTGTCCAGCAGCCAGCGCAGCTTCTTCAGGAAGAGAGCCTCCGCCGCCAGAAACAGCAGAGAAACACCCCATTTGATGGAGCAGGAAATCAGCTCCTCGCTCTCGGAATCCAGCATCGCCTCCACATAGTGGGTGGAGAGTCCGCCGAAGGAAAACACCGCAACGGAGGAAATGAAAATATACCACAGCTTGAGTCTGCTGACGTCAAAAGCCGCCAGATAGCAGAGAAAGGAGGGGAGCAGGGCGATCAAAAGCGGGATATTGGGGTCGATGTTCAGCGCTGACCGGGTAAAAGCCATCAGCAGGGTCAGCAAAATGAGTCCCGAGAAGGTGACGGGCAGAAGAATGTTCAGCCTGATCCTGCTGTGCCGCAGTACGGGGAGAATACACAGGACAGCAGCGGGGAGAAAGATGGCATAGTCAAAGCAATCCAGTAAAAACCGTGTCATATTCATTGTCAGTTTCCTTCCGCGAGCATTCTGCTGAACTGTCGATCCAGAAACGCCTGCTCGGTCTCTTTGATTTTTCTTCTGCTGACCGGCACCTTGTCGCCGTTGGACATCACGCAGTCGCAGCCGCTGATGTGGGAGGTGTAGTCAAAGTTGACGACAACACCCCTTCCGATGACCGCGAACGGAGGATATGCCGCGAGTATCCGTGAAAGCTCCGTAAAGGAGATGCGCACCTTTTTTTGAGCGGTCCTGGTGTGGACCTCGCAGTAGTTGGAGTCGGAGAGGACGTAGAGAATATCGGAGAGCAGAAATTTCTCCGCCCCGATCTGGATGACCTCGGCGCGCTTTCCCAGCGCGCGGCACGCTTCATCGAGCACCTCCGCGATACGCCGTTCGGTGTAGGGCTTGGTCACATAGTCGAACGCGTGGCAGGGGAACGCCTGCGCCATGAATTCGGGACTGGAGGTGATGAATACCAGCAGGGTGCTGAGATCTGTTTCCCGCAGGCGGCGCGCCGTCATTATCCCGTTTGTCCCCTGCATGAGGATATCCATAAAGACGAGGTCGAAGCTTTTTGCCGTTATCGTCCGCGCGAAGCTGTCTCCGTTGTCAAAAAACTCTGTTTCGACAGCGCTGTCCGTTTTCTGCGCCCAGAGGCAGATGAATTCATGGAGCCGGATTTGTTCTGCGCGGTTGTCGTCAACGATGGCTATTTTCATAGAAATTCCTTCCTCTTTGGTTTCTGTTACCATTTTACCACTCTCAGACCTGCTTTTCAATCAAAAAACAAAAAAATCGACGGCTGTCACAAGGTGAACAACCGCCGATGGATTCAGCTGTATGTCGGTTTAAGATTAGTCCTTAACTCTGCCCATAACGGAGGTGACACCGCTTGCCTCGTCAAGGTTAGCGAGAATATCCTTCTCCGCGTCATACTCGAATACGGGAGCACTGCCCTCAAACTTGGTCTCGAGCTTCTTGCCGTCGAAGGTGTAGGTACCCTCTACGGAAGCGCCCAGAGCGGTGCAGGTAGCCTTGCCATTGCCGTCAAAGGTGTAAGCAACAGTTACGGTGTCCTCGTCAACGCCGTTCGCCTCAGCATACTCCGCAGTGCTGTAAGCAGTGCCGTCCGCAGTGACGTAACCGGTGGAAACCCATACGCCGGCGATGTCGGGAGTCTCCTCATCAGCTTCAGCGGCTGTGGTAGCCTCTGCGTCAGCGTCAGCCTCAGCGGCAACGGTAGTCTCAGCGGCAGCGCTTGAGGAATTCGCGTTGTTGGAGCAGCCGACGAAAGCAGTAGCAGCCATCAGGCAAGCAGCCAGTAAAGCAATTGTTTTTTTCATTTCAATATACCTCTTTTTCTCAAATTCGCGGCAAGTCGCTTACCGCTACGTATTATTATACAGGAAATTTTATGTCATTCAAGTACCGTTCGTCCCTGAAATTGACCGTTCGTCCCAAAAAACTTGTCATAAAACGCAAATTTTCACCTGTCGGAAGGGGGTCGCGGCAGACAGGTGAACAGACGCCCCCCGCGAAGCGGAATGGCTGCTCGGCGGGGGTATTGAAAAAGTTTGGTTCTGACGGATACGATTATTCTCTTCTGAGCGCCTCGATCGGGTTGAGCTTGGAGGCACGGTAGGCGGGCATAACGCCGAAAATCACGCCGATGACCACGGAGAAGAGGACGGAAATGATAATCCACGGCACCGAAATACCGAATTCCATTCCCGTGATCCACGAGATGACGCCCGCGAGTCCAATGCCGACCACGACGCCGATGATGCCGCCGAAGCCCGTCAGCACGACGGATTCGGTGATGAACTGCACCAGGATCGAGCGGTTCTTGGCGCCCAGCGCCTTTTTGAGTCCGATCTCCGAGGTGCGCTCGGTGACGCTGACCAGCATGATATTCATGACGCCGATGCCGCCGACCAGCAGCGACAGAGAGGCGATGCCGAGCAGCATCATGGAAATCGTGGTGGTGATTTCTTGCATACTGTTCTGATCCTTGGCGGAGCTGAGGGAGGCGTATTTCGGACTGTTCTCTCCCGACGCGGTGATCGCTTTGTTGAGAATCGCCGAGGCTCTTCTGCTGACAAAGACGATCTGGCGGGTGCTTTCAACGTGGATCGCCACGCTCTGCGGCTCGTCAAAGCTGTATATCACAGGCCAGACATTTTCGGGAACGTAGATTTTCAATGTGTTGTAGCTGTCCGTGTTCTGCTTGTACTCGTCAAAGCTGTCAGGCTCCTTTTCGTTGCCGGTGCTGCTCTCCGCCAAACCGATGATGAGGAACGGCTCGGAGCGGATTTCAATGATCTTGCCCACGGGACTCTCCGTCGGGAAGTAGCTTTCGGCTGACTTTTTCTCAAGGACGGCAGCCTTCAGACCCGACTTGTATTCCTCCGGGGTGAAATCTCTGCCGCTGGCTACCTTGTACTGCATGGTTTCAAAGAAGCTGTCCGATACGCCGAACACCTGCGCACTGAGGCTGCGGTTCTGATAATAGACCTGCGCGTATTCTCTCTGGCGGTAGGTGGACGCCGAAACCACGCCGAGAAGCTTGTTGATGGCGTCCAGGCGCTCCGACGAAACGACAGGAATGCCCGAAACCGTGTTGCCATCCAGATCATAGGGATTGGTGCCGTCAGAGGTGAGGGCGACCGTTGTAACGTTGTTTCCCGAGCCGACAAGGCTCTTTTCAAGCTTGGCGTTCGTGCCCTGTACGATGGAGACGATACCGATGATACTGGCGATACCGATGATGATGCCGAGCATCGTCAGGAAGGAGCGCAGCTTGTGACTTTTGATGCCCCTGAGGGCGAGAATGATATTTTCTAACATAACTGCCTCCTATCAACCGCCGAACAGGCTTTTCAGACCGTTGTTTTCCGCCCACGGGTCTTCTACGACCGTTGTGAGGGTGCCTTCCTTGCTGCGGTCTCCGTACGGGAACGCGATGTAGTCCTCCGGCCCGATGCCCTCCGTGACGGAGAGTGTGCCGGGGGTGGTGGAGGGAGCGGCGGCGACCTCCTGCTTTACGAGCTTGCCGTCCTTGTCCTTGAGTACGTAGGAGCTGCCGTCCTTGCCGGTGCGGACAAAGCCCTTGGGAATGACGATAGAGGGAGTTTCCTCCTCTATCAGCTTCTGAATGCTGACGGTCGCGTTTACGTCAAACTGGTCGGGATCCTGAATGACGGCTGTCATGGCGTAGTAGGAGGTGTTCGGATTGGAGATCACCATGGCGCTCGCGTTTTCTGTGGGATAATCGTTGATTTTGATGATTTCCGCCAGGCTCGAAGCGCCTGTCATGAAGTCGGTGACGGCGAGCATATCGCCTACGGATGTGGTGCCGAGGTCAAATTCGGTGAGATAGCTTTTGACCGTCATGTTGGCGGCGCCTCTGATGGTGCAGAAGGGCTTGTCGTTCTCTATCTTTTCGGGGTCCTGAACGGAAAAGACAGTGCCGTCAGCGGTGGAGGTCACCGTCGCGCTGCCGAGCGCTTTCTTCATGGATTCGAGCTTGATGTTCGCGGCGTCAAGGTCTGCCTGCGCCATATTGACCGCGACCTGCTGCTCGTTGATCGCCTGCTTCTTCTCGGCTTCGGAGAAGAATGTCCTGCCGGTTGACTCCTCCTGAGGCTCTGTCGCCGGCGGCTCCTCAGGTTCGGGAGCGGGCTGTGTGGGTGCCGCGGTGACGGGCTGCCCGGAAGCGTCGGTTACGTGCGGCGCCTCGGTTTCGGGTGCCGCGGTAGTGGGTTCCTCGGTTGGGGGAATGGTCGTGACAGGTGTGTTCCTGATATCCTCGAGGAGGTTTTCCGCTTTGTTCAGCGCGAGCTGTGCCATACGGACGTCAAGCTCTTTTTCCTTGATATCGTACTCCATGATGGTGGTGTCGTACTTGAATAGGGAGTCGCCCTTTTTCACGGAGTCTCCCTCCTTGACAAAGACCTCCTCGACCTTTTTATCGGCGTCAAGGTAGAAATTGATGTTGTCGCTCTTGTACACCGTGCCGTAGAAGGAGCTGTAGTCAAAGCCGCCGCTGTCGAGCTGCTGCACCTGATAGACCGGCGCCTTGAGGAACTGGTTCCTCAGCAGGATCAGTCCGACGACAACCGCCGCGAGGACAACGGCGACGATCGGCAGAATGATAAACAGTTTCTTATGCTTCTTCATGCTCTGCCTCCTTTTTGTGCTCTAGGATCTCGCCGTCAACGATATGGAGCAGCTTCTTCGCCCGCGCGCCTACATTTTGGTCATGGGTGATGATAACAATGGTAACACCCTCGCTGTTGAGCTGTTCAAACAGCTCCATGACCGCTTTTCCGCTCTTCTGGTCGAGCGCGCCCGTCGGTTCGTCAGCGAGGATGATGTCGGGATTGTTGACAAGCGCCCTCGCCACAGCGACGCGCTGCTTCTGGCCGCCAGAAAGCTGACCGGGCAGAAACTCCACACGCTGCTCGAGCCCGACGCGGCAGAGAGCCTTGTAGGCGATGTCCCTGCGCAGGCTCCTCTTGACCTTGGAGAAGGAGAGGGGGAGCATGACATTTTCGATGGCTGTCTCCCCGGGAAGGAGCTGGAAATGCTGGAACACAAAGCCGATTTTGTGCGTGCGGACTTCCGAAAGACCGTTCTCATCGAGGGAGAGAATATCGGTGCCGTCGAGCAGGTATTCGCCGCTGCTGGGCTTGTCCAGACAGCCGATGATGTTCATCAGCGTCGATTTGCCCGAGCCTGACGGACCCATGATCGCGAGGTAGTCGCCCTTCTCCACGGAGAGGGAGACGTGCTTGAGCACCTGCAGCTCCTCGGAGCCGTTCTTGTAGCTTTTACAGATGTTTTTCAGTTCTAATAACATACGCGCCTCCGTCAGTTGGCAGCGTCGGCAGGCGCATCCTGAACATCCTGCGTGCTGTCCTCACTGCCGTCGTCAAAGGTGAGCTCGTCGTCGAGGCTGAAGCCTGCCTCGATATAGACGTGCTGACCGAGAAGCAGCCCGTCGGAGGAGCTGAGGTTGACATAAAAATGATACTTGGTAGCGCCCTCGTTTGACTGACCGCCCATCTGGTTATTGCTGTTGCCCTCGGCGGGGGAGTTGGTCTCTATTTTCGAGATGGTTCCTGTCCATGTCTTGTCGGCGTCGGTTCTCGAGTGGACGGTCACGTTCATGCCCTCGCTGAGGCTGCCGACATTGAGCTCGTCCACGGTGCCCTTGACTCTGTAAGCGCCGCTCATCAGCAGGGTGATAAACGCGCCCGAGGAATCCGCCGCGGCACCGTCCGCGCCGTTCTCGGCGGCAGGCGTCTGCGAGGCGACAGGGGAGACGCGGTTGACAATACCGCTGATGTTGGCGACGACCACCGAGTTCTCGAGGTTGTTGTTCAGCGTTTCGATCTCCGCCTGCTTCTTTTTCAGTTCCAGCTCCGCGCGCTCCTTCTGGGTCTGGGAGCTTTGGATCTGAGCGGTCAGGTCGAGCTTCTCGCTCTCGGTCTTTGCCTCCGAGCGCTGGGCCGTCAGCTTGGCGATATCGTTGGCAAAGCGGTCAATATCATTTTTCTTGCTGGTGATTTCGAGTTTGGCGTCCTCGAGCTTCTCGCTGATGTCGCCGGTTTCATAGGCGAACAGCTTGGCGCCCTTTTCCACGACGTCACCCACCTCAACATAGACCTCCTTGACGGTTCTCGAGGGATCCTTGGAGATGTTCAGCGTGCGCTGGGGCTCGACCACTCCCGTGTAGTAATTGTTCGCGGTAATGTCCGAGATAGCAGGAATATCGGCGTCGTCCCCGGCATCGGCTTCCTGCCCCTTGGGAGCAAAAATGACGATCAGTACCACGGCGGCCACGATGACTGCGGCACAGAGGGCGCTGATCAGGATAATCAGCTTCTTTCTGTTTCTCGCGGGCTTTGGTGCGGAAGAAACGGCAGCGGCTTCTTCCGTCTTGTTAGCGTTGTTCTCTGACATAATTACCTCCGTAAAAAGTGTTTGGTACGTCAATACAGTGGTTGGTTCACAATATTGTATCGCATATTTATACAATAATGTATTTCGGGAATTTTGTCAATCAAAAAAGCGAAAACAGTCGTTTCATCAGCGCGGCTTTCTCTTTTTCGGCTTCGGCGCAGGCAGCTCCTTTTCCATCGCCTCCAGCAGCCTTGCCGTCAGCTCCCTGTCCTCGGGCTCCTGAATGAGGAGCATTTCCTTCGCTCCCTCGTAGGGCAGCTCCATAGGAGCGTCGGGCAGAAGCGCCCTCGCAGATTTCGTCGGCTTGACCAGAAAGCGGTTGTCATAGATGCCGCCGAACACCTTCCCGCGGTAATAGAGAATGTATTCTCCCATCATCGCGCGGTGGGAGATCTCCTCCATACCGCTGAGCTGTTCCAAAATGTACTGCAAATAGTCTTTTGTGGTTGCCATCGTGCATTCTCCTTCCGAAGTGTTTTTTAAAATTCTATCACATAATCAAAACATTATCAATCCCAAACAATTTATCCGAGGAACACCTCGCGGCAGATTGTGCAATCCACACACAAAAATGCAAAACGATTCCTTATTAATTCAAAAGGCAATTGACTTTTTCCTGCTGATATGGTAAAATACTTGCGTGTATCATGGAAGGGAAAGGAGGGATTTTTATGACATTTCCAAATGGTGCAGATGGTGTTAAGAAGATTTTCACCGCTGAGATTCTCGGACTGATTGCAAGCGTTTGCTTCTTTATCACGGCGATCCTTACAATCACAACGGTTGCTGCTGCTGTCGGCGCTTCCGGTGGTTCCGATGCTGCGGCTGTCGGCGCGGTTGCGTCCGGTGCCGGTGTAGTGGTTCTTTCACTCGGTGGTTTGGTTCTCTCCATCATCTCGTTTATCCTTAGCCTCGTTGGTATCAACAAGGCTTCCAAGGATGAGCCTTCTTTCAAGATGGCTCTTTACGCGATTTTCGCGGGTATTGCATTGGCCGTACTTGCAGGTGTTTTCTCCGGCAACAGCGTTGTTAACGGTATTATCCAGGCGCTGCAGGTTATTGCTGAGGTAGTTGTTACTCTGTATGTGATCCAGGGTATCCGTGTTTTCGCGCAGAAGCTCAACAACGCAGAGGTTGACAAGAAGGGTGAGACTCTCTTCAAGATCATCATGGTTGTTCTGGCTCTCGAGTTTATCGCGAGAATCATCGTTGCGATCTTCGGCGGATCCGCTGCTTCCGTAACAGCCGGTATCTTCGCGCTCGTCGCGGTCGTGCTGTCTATCGTTCAGTACATCCTTTACCTGAGCCTGCTTGCTAAGGCAAAGAAGATGCTCGCCGAGAGTTGATTGCACGCTTTCGCCAAGCAAAACAAAAAAGGCACTTCAGATTCTTTCTGAGGTGCCTTTTTCTTAATTCAAATATTTTGGATTTATTGCAGAAATCTCTTCAGCTCTTCCATGCACCGTTCGGCGGTTTCTCTGCCAATCTGATACACGCGGCGCATGGTGTCCGCGTCGTGCTCAATTCTTCCGATCGGGAGCGGTTCATCGGGACAGATGACGAAGGCGCTGCCCTGTTTTTCCTGCGAGAATACCAGCTCACGGCTGCGGTTGTAGTCCTCGTGGCGGTGCTTGACTGCCTCCAGCAGCTTGGGATATTTCCTCAGCCGCAGCTCCATCAGCCCCATCAGCGAGGCGGGCTGCTTGACGAAATCTCTCGGCTGCGTGAGCACCACGACATTGCGGGCATAGCCCTCGCGGAGCATGAACCCAAGAGGAATGGAGTCCGCGATACCGCCGTCGAGAAGGATGCTGTCCCCGATGACAACGGGGCGCGAGACCAGCGGCATGGAGGCTGAGGCGCGTATCCACTCATAGCAGTCGTCGCCTGCCTTGTCGCAGCGGTGGTAGACCGCTTTTCCCGTCAGCGCGTCGGTGCAGACGACGTAGAAGGCCATGGGGGAGGCGTCAAACGCGTCCTTGTCGAACGGATCCAGTTCATTGGGGATAGTGTGGTAGCAGAACTCTGCCCCGAAGATATTTCCCGTCAGCAGCAGTGAGCGCATACTGCAGTAACGCCGGTCTTTGCAGAACCGCGTGTTGTAGCGGACGGCTCTGCCCGCCTGACCGGATTTGTAGTTGCAGCCGAACGCCGCGCCCGCGGAAACGCCCGCCAGACCGTCAAAGGTCACGCCCTGCTCCATCATCACATCGATGACCCCTGTGGAGAACAGTCCGCGCATGGCGCCGCCCTCGAGCACCAGTCCTGATTTCATGTGCATTCCTTCTTTCCCGTGCAAGGGGAGGAGAAAGCTCTCCCCCCCGATATTCTTGACACATTATAGTCCTTTCGGTTTGGTTTGTCAAGTCGGAAAGCGCAAAAAGAAAGAGGCCCGAAGCGAGCCTCTTTCTATGATGGGGTATTTATCCGAGGTGGTCAATCAGCTGTGCCGCGTACATCTGAATGGCGGTCGCGTCCGCAATCGAGATTTCGCCGTCTCCGTCGGCATCCGACGCACGGAGCTGATCATCGGTGAATTCCGAAAATTCGGCAAGATACATCTGAATGGCTGTGCAGTCCGTGACGTCAACCTTGCCGTCGCCGTTGGGGTCGCCGACAAGTGTGTCCGCGTCAAGAGCACGGAATCTCAGTTGATTGGAAACCGCGAAGGCTTGCGCGTAGGAGTTACGGTTTGCCAGCAGTGTCACGCTGCCGCATCCTTCGAACGCGTTGTTCTGAATGTAGGTCACGGAATCGGGAATT
>ONSE01000174.1 GCA_900320415.1 uncultured Eubacteriales bacterium | reverse complement strand
TCAAGATAAGGCTTGACGCCCGACTCAAACTCAGGAGAGGTTGCCGTATCTATCCTTCCGTTCACCGAAACACTCAGTGTGGTTCCTTCTTTTTTTCTTTTGATGTTCATACGCTTTTCTCCTTTAACTAAATAGTGATTGTCAGGTTATTCAGTTCCAATGTACTGAGATATTTTACACTTTTTGCCATACCGCAAACCATACGGATCCCCATATTTTTTGTGCGGTCCTCACTGTTGTGGAGCTTAATCCACTCTGTAGGATCAAATTTCCTGCAATTATCCCGCATACGCAGCGTCCATCCGTCCTCCAGTTTGATGACACGGATATCGATGCTGTGTTTTTTGCCGTCAGAGAATCCGAACTGGATGATATTGTTGCTCAGCTCCTCCACAAACAGAGAAAGCATCATACATTCTTTCTCACTTGCTCCTTTTTGCTCACAAAATGCGGCAACCGACTCTGATGCGGGAATCACTTCCTGAGCTGTACTGACTGAAAAGTCAAGTACATTTTCCTCCGCGACCCCGAAGGGCTCTTTGAGGAAAAGGAAATCCTTCATCCGGAAGGGGAAACCGTGCTTCTTGACGGCGGCAAGAACTACAATGCAGAGAAAATTCACAAACTCTCCTATCAGGAAGGACCACCATACCGCATCCGCGTCCATTGCTCCGAAAAGCGCGAGAGCGGGCAGGACAATAAACGGAAAGTTCACCAGAAAGC
Source organism: uncultured Eubacteriales bacterium (assembly GCA_900320415.1). Classification (GTDB taxonomy): domain Bacteria; phylum Bacillota; class Clostridia; order Oscillospirales; family Acutalibacteraceae; genus Ruminococcoides. The sequence goes on along the minus strand of ONSE01000174.1, from coordinate 12,773 downwards.
AGAAAACATCGGAAATCACCATGCGGCGCATACCCTGCGTATAATTGATGAAAGCAACGTTGATTCCGTAGAGAATAACGCTGAGCGCGTAAATCCGAAGTCCCTTTGCTGCCATTCCCACCATCGCGGCTCCGTCAGCCGAGCCGAACGCGCCCGCAATGGATTCCGCAAAAATCAGAAGCAGCGCTGTCAGGATACCTCCGACAAACAACGTTGTTTTGACCGTTACCCTCACCAGAGATTCCGCTGCGGTCCTGTCCTGTTCACCGAGTATCATGCCGGCAATCATTGCTGTCGTCATCGCCACGCCCAGCATTGTCGATGAGGTGAAGTTAAACACGGTGTTGACAACGCCCAAAGCGCCTACAGCGGTACTGGAAGCGACAGTCGCCACCATAATCTGATTCAGAACGGCGTTGCGCAGCATAGAGGAAGCGGAACCGACTGCGGAGGAAGAACCCGTCAGAACAATATCCCCCAAATCCTTCAGCTTCAGACCCTTCAGTGAGAATTTAAAAATGATGTCCTTCTTGGTGAAGTGCAGAAGCATGATCACCAGCGCCGCGAAATAACTCATAGAGGTGGTGAGGCCCATCCCCAGCATACCTCCGTGAACCACCAGTACATTCACCAGATCTCCCGCGATATCAAGCACGGTCATCACAACAACCGCCGCAATCACACGGTTTGCGTCTCCGTCAAGCCGCATCAGGGAATTGAACTCAAACAGGAACAGCACGGGAGGAAAAGAAAAAACAATACCGAGAATATAGTCGGAGGTTGGCTGCAGCAGATGCGCGGAGTTTCCTCTTGCGCCCAGCATTACACTGATTCCATCTCTGAAAATAAGAAATACCGCCATCATTATCGCGGAGATAATTACCGTTATCACCATACACATGGAAAAGGCGCGTCTTGCCTTTTGAGAGTCGCCCGCTCCCAGATACTGCGCGCAGATAATCTGCGCTCCTGTCGCGAGAATACCGCTGAACGCGGTTGCGAGATTTATGACAGGAGTAACCAGTCCGTATGCCGCCATACTGTCCGGCCCCAAAAATCTTCCGATGACAATTCCGTCAATGACAATTCCCACCATGGTGGCAATTGCCGCCAGGATGATACTGATCACGGAATTGCGAAACAGCTTGCTGATAATATGCCCGTTGTTTTTCATTCTTTCACTCATTTCTATCTTTCTATCTATGATTATTATCAGAGAATATTTTCAGAATTTCTTTTTGATTCTCAGAATATTCTGCTCGTTCTTGTACTCATATTCAACGAAATCCATCGTTTTCTTAACCAGAAAAATTCCCAGACCTCCGATCTCGCGGTCCAGAGCGGATAACCGCGTATCCGGCTCCGCCTGCTGAAGCGGATTGAATCTCCTGCCTTTGTCCATAAAGGTGATCACAACAGCCAGAGGGTCATCTTCCACCTCCAGCCTGACCGTAGCCTTTCCGATATCGGGAGAATAGGCGTACCGCGCGATATTTCCAAATAGTTCATCGATCGCGATATCGATCTGCGTCTGTGCCTTGAGAGGGCATTCCATCTTTTCCAGTTCCTCGTTTACAAATAGGGTAACTACCTCGATGTTTTCTACCGCGGCCTCAACCGTCAACTCTTTCATGTCAATTCCCCTCCTGCATTCCGATATAGTGTATACAGAGCATTGTCAAATCGTCAAATTGCGGATGGCTCAGTGTGTAGCGCTTTACATCCGCTTCCACCTCTCCCAGCAGATCACGCGGGGTTTTGTCCTTCACTCTGTTCAGTGCCGCAAGAAATCTGTCGTATCCGTACTGTTCCAGTCTGAAGTTTTCCGCCTCCGGAACACCGTCAGTATACAAAAACAGTTTGGAATCGGGCTCCAGGCGCATGACCTGTTCTTTATACCTCAATCCCTTCATCCCGCCGATAACAAAGCTGTGCTTGCTCTTGAACAATTCAAATTCCCCGCCGGGCTTTTTGAGTATCGGATATTCGTGACCGGCATTGGCAAAGGTAAGTGTTCCGTCCGTCAGATCTAGTATGCCGAGCCACACGGTAACAAACATTTCCTCACGATTGTTTTCACAGATCTGATTATTCACCGCCGAAAGCACCTGAGAGGGACTCTGTCCTGTCATCACACAATTCTTGATCAATATTTTGGAGGACATCATAAACAGCGCCGCGGGAATCCCTTTTCCCGAAACGTCCGCCATAACCAAAGCGATACGGGAGTCGTCAATCATAAAGAAATCGTAAAAATCTCCCCCCACTTCTTTTGCAGGTGTCATGGAGGCAAATAAATCGAATTCCTTACGCTCGGGGAGAAACGGAAAGGTATTCGGCAGCATATCAGACTGAATCCTTGTCGCGACTCCCAATTCCATCTCGGTGGAAGCGATGGTCTTTTCACGCTCGGCAAAGAGCACGCCGTAGATCAAGACAATGGAAACCAGCATCGCGGCATATTGAGTAGAGATACCAAAGGTATAGCGAGTAATCACCTGATTGAGCAGCGGAATTGCCGCAAAGGACGCTGCGACAAGACGGTCCTTCTTTGACGCTTTTGAAAAAATCAGCGCCAAGACCATGATCACCAGCGCGATGACCAGATAAACCTGACTGATGTACCACCTGTCAGACCGCTGATAGGTGCCCGCCTCATTAACACTGAAATACAGAGGATAGACAAAGTTCACCAGGCAGAGCAGGAGGGTGGGGAAGAGGAGCAGCGTCAGAATTCCGCTCGCCGCCTTCATTTTGCTGCTTCGCATCTGAAGCGCGTTGCGGATGTACAGCCAGAACAGATAAATCAGAATCGCCCCGTTTATGTAGAATAAAACGTTGACAGTCAGATTGACAAAACGAAGCGAGGGGATTCCCTGCACCAGCCAGCTGGACTCATCGAGAAACAGCGCAATAGCGTTAGCGGTGAGAAGCGTTGCGAAAACGTGTGTGTCCTCGCTTTGGGACTTGTTGTTCAGAATACAGCTGAAGCTCAGCATGACGCACACCGCCATACAAAAAATATCCGCTCCGATGCTGAACATCCACCCGTTTTCCATGTTATCGAAGCCCCTGATAATAACCAGGGTAATGCCCGCAGCGGTCAAGGCAAGTGAAATCGCAAAGCAGGTGGGAATAATCCATATCTGTTTCTGAAGCATCCTTTTGACCGCGTTTATTTTCTCCTGCAATTCCTTCATTGTAGCTCATTTCCTCATAAAATAAAAACTATACATATATTATACCAAACAGAACGATAAAATCAAGTAATAAGCACAAAAGTTCTTAACCAAAATAAAAAACGGCTCCCCGCTTCATCAAACGTGAATCCTCTGTTTCTCTCAGACGGCATTTATACTTATGGGAATCTCTAATAATTCAATGTCGTGCTTATGCGCGGTAAGGAATTTTTAGAGGTTCCCTTATCTTTATTGACAGAAAACTCACGAAGTGGTAAAATGATTGCGGTTAACCATCAGGCCTGCCTCTGTCACTACAAAAAATGCAGGCTGATCAAAATAGTGGAAGGGGAGAATTTGGATATGACTTTTCCAAACGCCGCTGTAGGAGTAAAAAAGCTATTTGTAGCGGAGATTCTCGCATTGATTGCTTCTGCTTGCGCGCTTGTGTCAGGGGGCATTATCATTATCGGACTTATCGCTCTGTCAAACGACTCTGCGGAAGGCGTAATCGCCTCCGGAACAGGAATGATGGTTACAGCGGTAGTTTCCGGCGTTCTGTACATCATTGCGTTTATCATGAATTTGGTTGGTCTTGCACAGGCAAGCAAGGACGAAGCGGGGTTTCGGGTAGCGCTTTATGCGACAATCTCCTGCATCGCATTTTCCGTCCTCGGAACCGCATTCGTTTCCGACGGAACCATACAAAGTCTGATGACCGTCCTTTCGGAAATTTCAAATCTGATGGTTACTATCTACGTGATTCAGGGGATCCGTAATCTTTCTCTCAGATTCAACAACACCGAAATGGACCGTAAGGGCAACACCTTATTCAAGGTTATCAGCCTTGTTTTATTGCTCGGAATCACTGCCAATATCATGGTGGTTGTTTTTGGAGGAACGGACGGTTCGGTAGCTGCCGCGGTATTCTCTATGGTCTCAACGCTTCTTTCTCTTGTCCAGTATGTTTTGTATCTCAGCTACCTTGGCAAGGCAAAGAAAATGCTTGCCGAAAATTGAATTGACCTGAAGCTCAGCCGTCCGTGAGGGCGGCCTTTTTCATGGGAATCTCCGGGCAAAAGAATATGACGTGAGGCTTTCAGGCTTTTGCGCGATTGAAAGGAATGGGACACTCAAATAAAGAAGGAGCCGACGGACGGCTCCCTTCTTAATTGAAACTAATTTTTGTTGTGTCCGACAATCTGAATCAGCAGGTCCAGTACCTTAACGTAAATCCAGAGAACCGTGAACGCAAGGCCAAAGGCGGCAGACCATTCATATCTGGCGGGCATCCTGTTCTCCACCACATGATCTATGGTCGCGAAATCAGAAATCAGGAACAGGCTCGCGAAAATGATGGAAAGAATCGTCATGATCAGCGAAACCCAGAAGTTGCCCATTATCGCCGCTACATAAGTTCTGGTCAGGGGAATGAGATATCCGATAAAGGAAAGAATGGAAACTCCAACCATCGTCGCGAACAGGGTCAGCATAATCATTCTGAATTTCTTCGTCACCCTGACGGCGCCCGTCGCGTAAAGCATACCCATGGAGAACACTATCGCGACCGTAATGGCAAGCGCCAGAAGACCGAGGAACTCAAATCCCTTAATCATTGTAAACACAATAAAGGAGATGATATAACCCTGACAAAACGAATATATCGCTCCCGTTACAGGAATGGAAGGTCTGACGAACGCGGCGATCAGCTGCGTAATTATCGCGAGAATCGTCGCTCCCACAAAGAAGCCCAGCTGCATGAGGGAGGTGCTTACCGCAAACCCTTTGTAGCTGAAGTTGATGACCTCAGGCTGAGAAGCGAATATCGTGCTCTTCATCGCAAGATAAACCATCAGACCCGCAAGTGTCATCAAAAGAAAGAACGCGGTTTTAACCATGATTCTTCCGTACCCTGCCGCTTTTTCATCGTAGGCAACCTCATCGACCTTATTCAAACGGTTCATAATGGGGTTGGAATGAAAAAAGCTCTTTTTTTCGTTTGTTGTTGCGTCGTTCGAACGCAGACTGCTCATACGTTTTCCTCCAATCTCCGATGTGCGGACAGTCCAAACACATCAGCCTGTGATAACATTTTCATTATAACAGAAATACCTGAAAAAAACAATACAGTTTTCGGTTATTCGGCAAAAAACCATGTGTGCGGCACAAAGGGTTTTGAACCAAACAGATCAACACCTTCCAAAATCAGGCAATCAGATTACAATTTTTTAATATGTCAAAAAACAGTGGATTTTGTCATAGATTATGTGATATAATACTAGGGTGAAAATGAGCGGACAATGCGCTGCGCAGACTGGAGGGGTTTGCTTAACTGAAGCTGTTCTGAAAGGATAAATAATATTTTATATAATAATACTATTTGCGGAGAAGTTTATGGAAGACAATTATTCAAGCAAAGGTTATTCACTGGATTTATTCTCGGATGACGCGGATTCAAACCGTCGGCGTCAGGTGCGCAGGCAACCGCCCAGGCGCCCGTCAAAGCGTTCTCACCGAAGACGGACAAAAATCAGAATATTCATGGTATCTGCGGCGCTTTTTATTTTGTTTCTTTTCATCATGCTGATAATCGGCATCGTGAATCTGTTCACGCCGCGCTCCACAGTGATTGAAAACCTGAAAACCACAGAAGTTACCGACAAGACCGTCTCCTTGACATGGGATAAGCTAGACAAGGCGGAGGGCTATAATATCTATATGATGCTGACAGGCGGAGAGGGGTACTACAAGGCGACCTCCGTTGAGGGCGCTGAAACCGTCACCTGCACTGTGAAGGATTTGGAGCAGGCAAAGCAGTACAGCTTCTGCGTGAAGGCATATTATGAGGATACGGAGAGTCCTTTGGTAAAACCCTTGGAGGGCGTTTACACACTTCCCGAAAAGCCTGAGATCACGATGGCGGTAATGGACAGTAACGGCACACTTTCTCTCGAATGGAAAAAGAATGATTCCGCCGACGGTTACCGTATTGATTTCAAGAAGTCAGACGCGAGCGAATACAACGATTCCGATACGATCATCATCAATTCAAAGGAAGAGAACAAGCACGAGATCCCCAATCTTGACGCCTCGGCGAAGTATGAGTTCAAGATAGCCTCCTTTATTCAGGGCGGCGAGAAGGAGGAATCCAAGATCACGGGTATTTACAGCGATGAAACAGAGGTAGATGTTTCCAACCCGATTCGCAGAAACGGCGGAACGGTAGACCCGAGCAAACCGATGATAGCGCTTACCTTTGACGACGGTCCCAACGACAGCACGTCGGGAGACAGGATTGTGGAAACCCTGGAGAAGCACGGAGCGAAGGGCACGTTCTTTATGGTCGGCAACAATGCCGTCAAGTTCCCCGATAAAATCAAGAAAAGAGCCGAAAAGGGAATGGAGCTTGGCAACCATACCTGGGATCACACAAAATACGGCGAGAACGTCAGTGCTGAGGACATCAAGAAATGCACGGAAGAGATTGATAAGATGGCGAGTCCCGCAAAGGTTACCGCTTTCCGCTCCCCGGGAGGCGTTACCACGGAAAACATTCTTAACGAGTGCAAAAACGAGGGACTTCCCGCTTATTACTGGTCAATTGATACCGAGGATTGGCAGTCCAGAAACGCCGACGCGGTATACAACCAGGTTATCGGAAAGGTCAAGGACGGCGATATCGTCCTGATGCACGAAATATACGACTCTACGGCAGACGCGGTGGACCGCATTGTTCCGAAGCTGATCGAAGAGGGATATCAGCTTGTTACCTGCTCTGAGCTGGTTCAGGCAAAATCCGGTAACCCTCCTGCTCCCGGAACGCAGTACGCGACTGCTACCACAACGCTGAATTGACATTTCAGTACATAAGTGTTACAATAAGACGAGACCAATAAACAAGTGAGGTGAATGAAGTGACAAACGGCGATAGTTATGGGTTATGCGAGCGAAGAAGCAAAATATCGTTTTTTCAGCGGGCGGACACGGCTATACCGTTCGTCTCTTTGTTGCGCTGATTGATCTGCTTTCTGCGTCCGCGTTGCCCAAGGGCAGCGCGGATTTTTTCGTCATAACCGTTTCTATTGACAACAATAAGAACGGAGGAGTACAAGGTGTCTGCGGAAATCAAAACGGGTATCAGGTACGATGATACCTTATCGGTCGAAAGACCTGATTATGAAAACGAAATCATCAAAATCATACAGGGGAGCTATTCCCCGAAAGCCGCGCAAAATATGCTGGAGGACTACCACGGCAACGATATCGCCCAGGTAATGGAGCAGCTCAGCCGACAGGGAAGAAAGAAGCTCTACCGCATTTGCACGGAGGAAATGCTCGCTGACGCGCTGGAGCACCTGGAGGAAGAAGACGCCAGCGTTTATATCAACGAGATGGATCTGAAAAAAGCGGCAAATGTCATTTCTGTAATGGAAACCGACACTGCTGCCGATATTCTTAAGGAAATCGAAAAAGAAAAACGCTCGCTGATCATCGAAGCACTCAAGCCGGAAATCCGCAATGACATCCGACTGATTGCCTCCTTTGACGAGGACGAAATCGGCAGCAGAATGACGACAAACTGTATTGTCATTTCGGAAAGCCTCACGATCAAACAGGCAATGAGCGAGCTTGTCGCACAGGCAGAGGATAACGACAACATTTCCACAATTTTTGTAGTAGACGAAAAGGAAGAATACTGCGGCGCGATCGATCTCAAGGATTTGATTACCGCCAAGAGCGGGATGACGCTTGATTCCATCACCGTCACGTCCTTCCCGTATCTTTACGCGCACGAAACAATAGACGATTGTATTGAACAGTTAAAGGACTATTCGGAGGCGTCCATTCCTGTCCTCGATAACAATAACAAATTTCTGGGCGTTATCACCGCGCAGAGCGTCATCGAGGTAATTGACGAGGAAATGGGTGAGGATTACGCGAAACTCGCGGGTCTGACCGCCGAAGAGGACCTGAATGAACCCCTGCTCCAGAGCATCAAGAAAAGACTTCCCTGGCTGCTCGCGCTGCTGGGACTGGGAATTGTCGTTTCGTCAGTCGTGGGGGCGTTTGAAAAGGTTGTGGAGCAGCTTACCATGATTATGGCGTTCCAATCCTTGATTCTGGATATGGCAGGTAATGTCGGCACACAGTCTCTGGCGGTGACGATCCGTGTCCTGACAGACGAGAATCTGTCCTTCCGTCAGAAGCTGCGTCTGGTTTTGAAGGAAACGCGTGTCGGTTTGTTCAACGGTATCATTCTGGGCGTTATCTCTGTTGTATTTGTCGGCCTGTATATCGCGCTTTTCAAGCAAAGGGATTTCCTTTTTGCGTTCTCTGTATCCGGATGCATCGGAATGGCGCTTCTGCTCGCGATGCTGGTTTCCAGCGCAACGGGTACGCTGATTCCCTTATTCTTCAAAAAAATCAATATCGATCCCGCTGTCGCGTCAGGTCCGTTGATCACCACGGTGAATGACCTTGTGGCAGTGGTTACCTACTACGGATTGAGCTGGATTTTCCTCATTCAGTTTCTACAGCTTGCATAGCTGAAAGGCACATAACCGGAACACGGACGGTTATGTGCCTTTTCTGTTTCAGAAATCTTTAAGGAACCAGTTTGAAAGTGTTTTTTAGTTATTGAAAAAAGTATAAAAAGAAAATACTAAAAACCTATTGACAAGATAGGAATTATGTGATATGATAGTCGCGAATCAAAAACCTACTTACACGGTAGGCAAACAGGAGTAATGATTATGATCGGCTTTTTATGTAGATACTGTTTTGATACACGAATGTTTTGATGTATCCGGCAGACAAAATCAAAATACTACATAATAAAGGAGAAATATACCATGAGCACATTAAAAGAAAGAGAATTAAGATTTGAAACCAAACAGCTTCACGTAGGACAGGAACAGTCGGATCCCGTTACGGACGCGAGAGCGGTCCCGATTTATGCCAGCACCTCCTATGTTTTCCATAACAGCCAACACGCGGCAGACCGCTTTGGTCTGAGAGATCCCGGCAACATCTACGGCAGACTGACCAATCCCACGCAGGCGGTATTTGAGGAAAGAATCGCCGCATTAGAGGGAGGCTCGGCAGCGCTCGCTGTTGCTTCCGGCGCTGCCGCTATCAGCTACACCATCCAGGCGCTCGCAAAAGCGGGAGAAAACATTGTTGCCGCGAACACCATCTACGGCGGCACCTACAACCTTCTGGAACACACGCTTCCCAATTACGGTATCACGACCAAGTTCGTGAATCCCGACGAGGAAGGCGCCTTTGAAAACGCGATTGACGAGAACACCAAGGCGCTGTATATCGAAACACTCGGCAACCCCAACTCCAATCTGATCGATATCGAAGCGTTAGCCAAGGTTGCTCACGCACATCATATTCCTCTCGTTGTGGACAGCACCTTCGCGACACCTTATTTGCTTCGTCCGATCGAATACGGCGCGGACATCGTTGTTCATTCCGCTACCAAATTTATCGGAGGCCACGGCACAGCGATCGGCGGCGTAATCATCGAGAGCGGCAGGTTCGACTGGGCTGATTCCGGGAAGTTCCCGCAGTTCGCCCTTCCGAATCCGTCCTATCACGGCGCGGTGTTTACACAGGCGGCTCCCGGTGCGGCATTCGTCACCTATATCAGAGCGATCCTGCTCCGTGACACCGGCGCGACCTTGTCTCCCTTCCACGCTTTTATCTTCCTGCAGGGATTGGAAACGCTCTCTCTCCGTGTGGAACGTCACGCGGAAAACACAAAAAAGGTCATTGAGTTTCTTACGCATCATCCCAAGGTTGAAAGAGTCAATCATCCCTCCGTTGAGACCTCACCCTATAAGGCTCTCTACGATAAATATTTCCCCAACGGCGGCGGCTCTATCTTTACCTTTGAGGTAAAGGGAGGCGAGGAAGAGGCAAAGCGCTTTATCGACCATCTGCAGGTATTCTCGCTTCTCGCAAACGTCGCGGATGTGAAATCACTTGTTATCCATCCCGCTTCCACCACTCATTCCCAGCTCAATGAAGAAGAACTCCTGGAGCAGGGGATCCGCCCCAACACCATCCGTCTTTCCATCGGTACGGAGCATATTGACGATATCCTCTTTGATTTACAGGAAGCTTTCGACTCTATTTGATCGTCACACAACAATGCCATCCTCTTTGATTTCCATAAAGATACCATAGTCCTCTGACGACAGCGGCTGTTTCGGCCGCTGTCTGTCATTTTTAAAGGTTGTTTCCCAGAGTGATGATCTCCGCCCACTCGACCGGTCCTATGGCGCCTGTTTCCTCAATGCCGAGATACTGCTGCAACGCGATTACCGCCGCTTTCGTCCGGGGTCCAAAAATGCCGTCGACCGCGATCACGGGAATGGAGGGGACATTCTGACCGATCTTATTCAGATAGCCCTGGATGATGTACACGCTATCTCCGCGGTCGCCCTCCGTAAGAAACTTTCCGGGGTACGGTTCACCGATGGCGCTCTGGTAATTGGCGGGAAGCTCCGCAACTGCCTCACGGTACACCTGCTCCACACGGTTGAATACATTTGCGTCTACCACACCTGTTACGGGGAGGCCGTAGAAATTCTGAAAGGCAAACACGGCGTCTCTTGTCAGTTCTCCGAAGTAACCCGTGATCGGGATAGGGGGAAGGTAGGGATAAAAATAACCGATGAACGCGAGGTAGTATTGCAGCGCCTCAACATCCAGTCCTTGACTGCCGGGACGCAGCTCACGCGTATATCGCCTCGATACCTCCGAAATGGTCAGTCCCTCGCTGGTCAGGTCGGAAAGCTGCTTCACCGCGCCGAATATCTGCTTGATTTTGTACCATGTCGCTTTCCCGACAATGCCGTCAGGCTCCAGACTGAAGATCTGCTGAAAGACTTTGACGGCGTTTTCCGTTTCCGCGTCAAATACGCCGTTAATAAATTGGATCTTGGGGATGGCAGGATAATTCTGCGCGATACGGTTCAGCTCGCGTTTGATGATGACAACATCGTCGCCAAAGCTGCCCTTCCGCAGTGCCACGCCCGGATAAGATTGCGTGTTATCGCTGATAGGGGCGTTGAAGACAAGGCTGATGTTGTCCCCGTAGTAATAGCGCAGGATTTCCAGCGGCGACATCCCCCGATTGGCGAGCACGACAGTACCCCACTGTGACAGACCGTTGCAGGTGGTGTTGTAGCCGTCGCAAAACTGCGCATACAGTGGTTCGACGTTGCCTGTGCGGACAATGTAGTTGTTAAAGATTTCATCAACAATGCGGCTGATGTTTTCAAATACCTCACCGTCCTTGACATAAGCCTGATCATTGAAGGTGGTGGAAGTGATATCAAAGTCATAGCCGCGGCTGCGGTAGTATTCCGTATACACACGGTTCAGGGCAAAGGAAATCTGAGCGAGGATATTCGCACGAATCGCCGATTCCGGCCAGGTGGGATAGATTTCACTGGAGGCTACGTTCTTGATGTAGTCCGTAAAGGGAACGGTGACGTTTTCGGCTGCTGTGTTGGGGCGTCCGAGATGCACTGTGATTTCAGCGGGAATTACCGGAGTCATACTGCATCCTCCGTGTTTCCGTTGGTGGGGTTGAGGCTGATGGGCAGGATGGTTTCAATGCGGTCGTGGATCGTGACGGGACAGTCAATGATTTCCTCAAAGCCCGGATGAAACGCTGAAACAAGATAGACAGGCTCACCTTTCTCCGCGCTTTCAGGCGTTTGCGTTTCCTCTGTCAGACGTGACGGCAGAACGATTTCGTTGACGATCCCGGAGGAATCCGTCACATCGTGATAGATAGAGTAGCGGTTTCCCTTGTAAATCAGCGCAACGTCCACAAATACGTCCTCAATGGGAAAGGCGTCCTGCGCCACGCTGGTTTGAACCTTCAGGGAACCGCGTCCCCGGTACTCACGGATGAACTCATCGTACTCGGGCTTGAACGGAGTTTCTCCCGTTATTCTCTGATTATTATTGGCAGGCATAAAAAACTCTCCTTTCATCACTCCATTGTATGATGAAAGGAGAGTTTGGTTATTGCATGATTATTTTTTTCGTCTGATATCACGCAGCCTGGGAATAATCAGCTGTGCGCACAGCCCCGTAAAGGCGCCTGCCAGACAACCCGACACAAGCAAAAACGGATAATACGCGATAAGCTGTACAGTCTGCATCAACAGAATCGCGGCGATGATCTGTCCCGTATTGTGCATCACCGCGCCGAACACGCTGGAGAGCCATATATGCCTCTCATCGATCATTCTTTTCAGGAGCAGCATACCCAGCAAGCAGAGAAAGCTGCCTGACGCACTGTAAATCAGCGCAGACACATTGCCGCTGAAGATGGAGCCGAGCAGCAGCCGAACCGCAACGATCATAGCGGTTTCATACGGCTTGTAGTGATAAACAGCGTAGACGGTAATAATATTCGCGAGACCCAGCTTGATGCCCGGAACCGGAAAAGGATTGGGGATTTGCAGCTCGATAATGAAAATAATCAGTGCTGCCGCCGTCAGAACGGCAAGCTCTGTCAATTTTTTTACACTCATGGCGTCACTCCGCGATTGCGTCGATTTC
>ONSE01000173.1 GCA_900320415.1 uncultured Eubacteriales bacterium | reverse complement strand
GGGACCTCTGAGGGTCTTGTGGGTGGTGGTGGTGACGAACTCGCAGTAGGGCACGGGGTTGGGATGAACGCCCGCGGCAACAAGACCGGCGATGTGCGCCATATCGACCATCAGATAAGCGCCGACCGCGTCCGCGATCTCTCTGAGCTTGGCAAAATCAATAATCCTGGGATAAGCGGAAGCGCCCGCGACGATCATCTTGGGCTTGCACTCCTTGGCAAGCTCGAGAACCTTGTCGTAGTCGATTCTGTGTGTCACGCTGTCAACGCCGTAGGGCACGAAATTGAAATACTTACCCGAAATATTGACAGGGGAACCGTGGGTGAGGTGGCCGCCCTCGTTGAGGTTCATGCCCATTACGGTGTCGCCGGGCTCGAGCATGGCAAAATAAACGGCGGTGTTCGCCTGTGCGCCCGAGTGGGGCTGCACGTTGGCGTGCTCCGCGCCGAACAGCTCACAGGCTCTCTGACGCGCGATCTCCTCTACCACATCCACGCACTCGCAGCCGCCGTAGTAGCGCTTGCCGGGATATCCCTCGGCGTATTTATTGGTAAGATGACTTCCCATTGCCGCCATCACGGCAGGGGTAACGATGTTTTCGCTGGCAATCAGTTCCAGATTTCTGCGCTGTCTCTTCAGCTCGTCGTTCATGGCGCTGCCGACAGCGGGATCGTACTCCATCAAGTATTCAAGAGACGCGATGTTGGTTAATTTGCTCATTGTAACTTCCCCTTTGAAATGAATTTGTTTTCTCTGGTCTTTTCTATGTGCTTTTGTGCTTTATATATTGCCGCGTAAAATGCGGTTTTTTAACGCTTGTAAGTCCTCGAGCGACGACAGCCTGCCCGCCTCATTGCGCAGGGCGGCGGCGCCTCTCATTCCCTTGAAATAGCCGATCACCAGCTTGCGCGCCTGCTTCATGGCGATATACTCTCCCTTGTAGGCGACCATTTTCGTGATATGCGCCTCCATGGTGCCGAGCTTTTCCTCCAATGTCGGAAACACGAGCGGCTTTTCGGGATCCTCAAGATAAGATTTTATCTGCGAAAACAGCCACGGGTTGCCCATGCTTGCCCTGCCCACCATGACGATGTCACACCCGGTGAGCTCCATGACCTCCTTCGCCTTCTGAGCGGAATCGATGTCGCCGTTCGCGATGACGGGAACGGACACGGAGTGCCGCACCTGACGGATGATCTCATAATCGACAGGCGGCTTGTAGAACTGCATCCGCGTTCTCCCGTGGACGGTGATGGCGGCGGCTCCCGCCGCCTCGCAGATTTTCGCGACCTCAACGGCGTTTACCGCTCCGTCATCCCAACCCTTGCGGATCTTGACGGTGACGGGCACATTGCTGACGGCGACCACTGCCCTGACGATCTCGCCGCAGAGCTTCGGGTCGCGCATGAGCGCGCTGCCGCTGCCGTTGCCGCTGATTTTCGGGGCGGGACAGCCCATGTTGATATCGATGATATCGGGGCGGTTCTCCATCGCGTGACGCGCCGCCTCCGCCATACAGGACGGCTCGTCCCCGAAGATCTGGATGCCGCAGGGGCGCTCGCGGCCGGAAATCTCCATCAGCTCCTCGCTCTTTTTGCTGTTGAAGGAGAGCGCCTTGGAGCTGACCATCTCGCTGACGCAGCAGCCGGCGCCCATATCCATGCACAGCTCACGGTAGGCGCGATCGCTCACGCCTGCCATCGGCGCGAGGACCGCCCGCGAGCGCAGAACGACGTTGCCGATTTTTGGCGCCGTCATACGCGGCGCCTTCTCGCCGCGCTCAGCTTGGTGCTGGCGGCGACGGATAAGATAACGATGATACCCACCAGCACGCACACCCAGGAGATGATACCGAAGGCGTAGTTGGTGGAATAGGTTTTCTCACTGACGGTTTTGGGGATCGTCGGCGGCACAAAGTCCGTCGGAACGGGCGGATTGTCCACATAGCCGCCCGGACCCTGACTGCGGGTGGACTCCTCTGTCGCCTCGGGCGCGGTGGTGGTCTCCGCTTGTGTGGGCGCCGCAGTTGACGGCGGTTCTGTCGGAACAGGCTCCGTCACGGGAGGAGCCGTCACGATCGGTACGGTAGTGGGTGGATCTGTGAGAATCGACCCCGGCTGCGCTGTTTCGGGCTGCGGCTCCGATGTTTCGTTTCCCACCGCGGCAGGCTCGTTCTCCACGGGGAGCTCTCCCTCCTCTATGGCGAATGCCGTGATGACGCCCATGGCACAGAGCAGTACGCCGCACAGAAGCGCGATGATTTTTTTAGGGAGTTTTTTCTTTTCCATATTCCGTCCCCCTTGTACAGATTTTGCACATATATTTTGATTATACCAAATCCGACTTAATATTTCAAGTGAAAATCCGAAATAATACCACTCTTTCGGAGATATAATGATGTGTGACGGGAAATAATTGAATTTTGCTAAAGTTATTCCCAAAATGTACCGCTGTTTCGTCTGCTTTGACGCATTGACAAATTACGATGTAAGGCGTTATAATATCATATTAGAAAACTGTCGTCAGAATAACGGATTTCCCCGCCGCAAGCGGGAAAACCTCAATATATTACCGGACAAAATGCACACAGAATCGTATGAAAGAAAGGGTATATGAGGATGAACAAACCACTCAAAGTTCTCGCCATCGTGCTCTGTATCGTGACGGTCATTTCCTCCGTCGGCGTTGTCGGTATTGCCGCCTATGATTTCTACAGGCAGGCAGGCGGCGCCTCCGTCAGGCGGCCGTCAGGCACAGCCAGGCTCGCCGCCTCTCCGCAGACGGACAGACTGCTTATTCACACCATCGGCATGGTCAACAATGTGGAAAAGACCAGCATCGAGGCAGACAGCATCTCCCTGAAATGGGACGGGGTGCCCGGCACCGACGGATACTATGTCTACATCAGCAACCGCGACAAGGAGGAGGGCTTTACCAAGGTAGCCGAGGTGACGGAGCCCGAGGTCACGATAGAGGATCTCGATCCCACCACCGAATATTGGTTCCGCGTCTCCTGCTATAAGGAGGTCGGCGGCATGGTCTACGAGGGTCCCGCCACCGTTAAGAAAACCGCGACCCAGCCCGAAGCCGCATCAGGCTACACCCTTTTCCGTTCCTCCGACGTGATCGAGTTCAGC
>ONSE01000172.1 GCA_900320415.1 uncultured Eubacteriales bacterium | reverse complement strand
GGTAGCAAAAATCATCCACCTCGTAGAGGTTAGTGAAGCGTAAGCAAGGAGGTGCGAACTAATGAAGTTACATGAACTTTCACCGGTCGAGGGCTCTAAGAAGCGCTCCAAGAGAATCGGCAGAGGTCACGGTTCCGGTTGGGGAAAAACCTCCGGCAAGGGACAGAAGGGTCAGAAGTCACGTTCAGGCGGCAGCATTCGCCCCGGCTTTGAAGGCGGTCAGATGCCCCTGCAGCGCCGCATACCCAAGAGAGGTTTCAATAACATCTTTGCAAAGAACGTAGTGGCTATCAACCTCAGCACATTAAACAGAAAGTTTAGCGACGGCGATACCGTTGACGTTGAGGCACTCAAGACCGCGGGCGTTGTAAAGAACGGCTTTGACGCGGTCAAGGTGCTGGGCAACGGCAAGCTCGAGAAAAAACTCACTGTTAAGGTTTCTGCTTTTTCCGAATCAGCTAAGGCCGCGATCGAGGCTGCAGGCGGAAAGGCAGAGGTGATTTAATTGTTTAAAGTCATCAAAAACGCGTGGTCGATCCCCGACCTCAGAAAAAAGATCTTATTCACACTTTTGATCATCGTAGTGTTCAGAATCGGTTCGGTCATCCCCGTTCCTTTCCTTGACACCAACGTTCTGGCGGAGGTCATGAGACCCAGCCAGGATCTCACGGACGCCTCCACCAACATGGTGGCGTACCTCAACACCCTTTCGGGCGGCGCGTTCTCAAACGCAACGCTCTTCGCAATGGGTATCACCCCCTACATCAACAGTTCAATTATCATCCAGCTGCTCTGCGTCGCTATCCCCGCGCTTGAGCGTCTTACAAAGGAAGGCGAGGCAGGCAGACGCAAGATCGGCACAATAACGCGATACGTAACAGTCGCGCTGGGACTTATTCAGGGTACGGCTTACTTCTTCTATCTCAAGAACACCGTATGCACCACCCAGGGCAGCGAGTATTACGGCAAGCACATCACCGTTTACAACGAAGGCTTCGCGATGGTATTCGCGGCGATAGTCATAGTGCTTGTGTTCACCGCGGGTACCGCGCTGATGATGTGGCTCGGTGAGCAGATCAACAAAAACGGTATCGGAAACGGTATCTCTATCCTGCTGTTTGCGGGTATTATCGCAAGACTTCCCGCAACTATCAGCGATCTGGGCGCGTTCTGGAACATGGGCTTCGGTACAGGCGAGGCAGGAACCGGTCAGCCCCAGTATTTCGTATTCGTTATTCTTTGGGTACTTATCTTCCTTGCTATCGTATGGATCATCACCTTCATGCAGGACAGCGAGAGAAGGATCCCCATTCAGTACGCAAAGCGCGTCGTCGGCAGAAAGATGTACGGCGGCCAGTCCAGCCACCTTCCCATCAAGGTTGCGCTCGGCGGCGTACTTCCCATCATCTTCGCGAGCTCGATTCTTTCTATCCCCAGCACGATCAATCTGTTCGTAAACGCCAAGGAAGGCTTCTGGGCAGGCTTCTTCAACCTGTTCCGTTCCGACAACTGGCTCTACATCGCACTGTACTTCGTGCTGATCCTGATGTTCGCGTATTTCTACACAACCATCCAGTACAATCCTGTTGAAATGGCTAACAACCTGAAGTCCAACAACGGAACCATCCCCGGCATCCGTCCGGGCGCACCCACCGCAGAGTATATCAAGAGGATCCTCTCCAGAATCACTCTGATCGGCGCGCTGTTCCTCTCCGTTATCGCTCTGGTACCCCTGGTATACGGCGCGTTCACCGGAATGGGCAGACTTTCCCTTGGCGGTACTTCCATCATCATCGTCGTCGGCGTTGCTCTCGAGACCGTTAAGCAGCTTGAATCTCAGATGATGATGCGTCATTACAAAGGTTTCCTTGACTAATCAGGAAAAATGAGGTATAATATTATGAACATTATCATGTTAGGCGCTCCCGGTGCGGGCAAAGGCACTCAAGCCGCCGTTCTGTGCGAGCACTTTGGTATTCCCACTATTTCAACCGGCAACATGATTCGTGAGGCGCTGAAAAACGGCACTGAGATGGGTTTGAAGGCTAAGTCCTATATGGACGAAGGCAAGCTTGTTCCCGATGAGGTCGTTATCGGTATCGTCAAAGAAAGACTTTCCGAGGACGACTGCAAAAAGGGCTTCATCCTTGACGGTTTCCCCAGAACCATTCCTCAGGCCGAGGCTCTGGACAAGATGGGCGTTGACATTCAGTACGTCATCAACATCGACGTACCCGACGAGGTCATCACCAAGCGTATGTCCGGACGCCGTGTTTGCGAAAATTGCGGCAGACCCTACCACATTGAGAGCTTGAAGCCTCAAAAGGACGGGGTTTGCGACGATTGCGGCGGCACCCTTGTTCAGCGCAAGGACGACCACCCCGATACCGTGCTTGCTCGTCTCGCTGTATATCACAAAGAGACCGAGCCCCTGGCAAATTACTACGACGAGCAGGGTAAGCTTGTCAACGTAAAGGGTCAGGATACCGTAGAGGCAACGACCGCCGCTGTTCTTGAGGCGATCGAGGCTTAAGCATGATATCAGTCAAGACAGCACGGGAGCTTTCTTTAATGAAAGACGCCTGCAGAATTTCCGCTGAGGCGTTGCGTGCTGCGGGAGAGGCTGTAAAGCCCGGCGTTTCAACCTATGAAATTGATGAAATTGTCCGTAACTACATCGAGAAACAGGGAGCTGCTCCCTCGTTTCTCGGTTACGGCGGTTTTCCCGCGAGCGCATGCATTTCCGTAAACAACGTGGTTATCCATGGCATACCCAAAAAGACCCAAATCCTCAGGGAAGGCGACATAGTGAGCGTCGATACGGGCGCTTATTATCACGGATTTCACGGCGACAACGCCTACACATTTCCGTGCGGCAGGATCAGCGCAGAGGCGCAGGCTTTGCTGGACGCCACAAGAGAGAGCCTGTATGAGGGAATTAAGCAGGCGCGGGCGTTCAACCGCATAGGCGATATCGGCAGTGCGGTTCAGCGGTATGTCGAAGCTCGCAGTTACTCGGTGGTACGAAAATACGTCGGCCACGGCGTAGGTGCGAATTTACACGAGGACCCGGCAGTACCCAACTTCGGTACGGCGGGCAGGGGCGCAAAGCTTTTGCCCGGCATGACAATTGCCATTGAACCCATGGTAAACGAAGGTACACATCATGTTCGTGTTTTGGGTGACAGATGGACGGTAACGACCCTTGACGGCAAGCTGTCCGCTCACTTTGAACACACCGTCGCCGTCACTCCCGACGGACCTGTGATTCTGACTGTATGTGATTAGGTGATTTATGAACATTCAAATAGGAAGCATCGTCAGAGCCAAGGCGGGACGCGACAAGGGCGGTTTTTTTATGGTCATCGGCACACAAGGCGGTTACGCCCTGATAGCCGACGGCAAAAGGCGCAGGCTTGAAAAGCCTAAAAAGAAGAATCCGCTTCATCTCGCGCCGACCAATACGGTTTATGAGGGTTCAGTCAAAACCAATCCGCAGATTAAACGAATTTTAAATCCATTTCAGCACGGAGGTTAATTCATGTCCAAACAGGATGTTATTGAAGTAGAGGGCGTTGTCAGAGAAGCGCTGCCCAACGCGCAGTTCAAGGTAGAGCTTCAGAACGGTCACGTGATTTTAGCTGTCATCTCAGGCAAGCTGCGTATGAATTTTATCCGCATCTTGCCGGGCGATAAGGTCACTGTGGAGATGTCTCCCTACGACCTGACAAGAGGAAGAATTACATGGAGAAGTAAATAACTCCACACACGCGATTTATTACGATTTTTAAGAAAGGAATGATTCAAGTGAAAGTCAGACCTTCAGTAAAGAAAATGTGCGACAAGTGCAAGGTAATCAAGAGAAAAGGCAAGATCCTGGTTATCTGCGACAATCCCAAGCACAAGCAGCGCCAGGGCTGATCAGGCGCATACGCGCTAAAGCTCTGCGGCGGCGTTTCGGTGAAACGTCCGCGAAACAAACGGAACGGCGGCTGCCTGCGGTCAAATCCGCTCAAAACCGCTGTCCAATGATTTTTAAAGTTACTTAATTATTATATGGAGGTGCAACTGAATGGCTCGTATAGCAGGTGTTGACTTACCGAGAGACAAAAGGGTCGAGATCGGCCTTACCTATATCTTCGGTATCGGACATAAAACTGCAACAGACATTATTGCTGCAACAGGCGTAAATCCTGACACACGCGTCAGAGATTTGACAGAAGAGGACGTATCAAAGCTCAGAGAATACATTGAGCATCACTGCCGTGTTGAAGGTGATCTTCGCCGTGACATAGCTTATGATATCAAAAGACTTATTGACATTGGTTGTTACCGCGGCGTTCGTCACAGAAAGGGTCTGCCCGTAAGAGGTCAGCGCTCAAAGACAAACGCGCGTACCCGCAAGGGTCCTCGTAAGACCATGGCTAACAAGAAGAAGTAAGGAGGCACGGGAATATGGCAGCACCAAAGGGTAAAAAGGTTATTCGCCGTCGTCGTGAGCGTAAGCACATTGAAAAAGGCGCGGCTCATATCCAGTCAACATTCAACAATACAATTGTTACTATTTCCGATACACAGGGCAACGCTGTATCCTGGGCAAGCGCAGGCGAGCTCGGATTCAGAGGTTCAAAGAAATCGACTCCCTTCGCAGCTCAGTCAGCTGCAGAGACTGCCGCAAAAGCGGCAATGGAGCACGGCATGAAGTATGTTGAGGTTTACGTAAAGGGACCCGGACAGGGCAGAGAGGCAGCTATCAGAGCGCTTCAGACCGCCGGTCTTGAGGTAACCATGATCAAAGACGTAACTCCTATTCCGCACAACGGATGCCGTCCTCCCAAGAGAAGACGTGTATAGTAGAGTAAAAGGAGGAAATTTCTATGGCTAAAAATATGCAGCCGATAGCAAAGCGCTGCAGAGCGCTCGGCTTGTCCCCCGCCGTAATGGGCTACAGCAAAAAGACTTCCAACAGAAACCCCGGCGGCAAAATGAGAAGAAAAAAGAGCGAGTACAGTATGCAGCTGACCGAGAAGCAGAAGGTAAAGTTTGTATACGGTATTCTTGAAAAGCAGTTCCGTGCTTATTACGAGAAGGCAGAAAAGGCTGAGGGCAAAACCGGTGAGGCTCTGCTTTCACTGGTAGAGCGCAGACTGGACAACGTTGTGTTCCGTCTCGGTCTTGCAGCGACCAGACGCGAGGCAAGACAGCTCGTAAACCACGCGCACTTCACAGTAAACGGCAAAAAGGTCAACATTCCTTCCTACATCGTTAAGGTAGGCGATGTTATCGAGGTAAGAGAAAAGAGCCGTTCCACCACAAGATTCAAGGCTATCGCTGAGGGCGAAAACGCTTCCGCTCTTGTTCCCAAGTGGCTTGAGAGAAACGAAAATCTCCTTGGCGGTAAGGTAATAGCTGTTCCTCAGAGAGACGATATTGACTTTCCTGTTGAAGAACACCTCATCGTCGAGTTGTACTCCAAGTAATCTTAGTTTTCACAGGCAGATTACACAGACATCTAT
>ONSE01000004.1 GCA_900320415.1 uncultured Eubacteriales bacterium | reverse complement strand
CGTACCGCTCTCCGAGCAGAACGTGAGCGTTGAGACCAACAAAGGAAAATACATCTTCGGAATGACCAAGGTAGGGGAGAGAGGTCAGATAGTCATCCCCAAGCACGCGCGTGAGGTGTTCGACATACACCCCGGCGACAGACTGATGGTCATGGGAGATACCCACAAGGGAGGAATCGCTCTTGCGAAGGTAACCCTGGGAGAATTCTTTGCGGAACAGTGAGGTAAAATATGGAAGCGATCAAAACAACCCATCTGGTAAAAAAGTATAAGGAAAAGACCGCTGTCAACAATCTTGATCTGACGGTACACAGCGGTGAGCTGTACGCCCTGCTGGGCGTCAACGGCGCGGGCAAATCGACCACGATCAAGATCCTCTCCTGCCTGACGAAGCCCACCTCCGGCGAGGCTTGCGTGATGGGTCACAGCGTTGTGAGGGAATCCGATAAGGTAAAGGCGATCATGAATGTATCGCCCCAGGAGACCGCCGTAGCCGCCAAGCTGAGCGTGCGCGAGAATCTGGAGCTCATCGCCCGCATTTACGGCGCCGATAGAAAGGACGCCCGCCGAAAGGCAGACGAGATGCTCGACCGTCTTTCGATGCGTGAGGTAGAGCGCAGCCGCGCGGTCACTCTTTCGGGAGGCTGGCAGCGCAGACTGAGCATCGCCATGGCTCTGATCACCGAGCCCGAGGTGCTTTTCCTCGACGAGCCTACGCTCGGCCTTGACGTACTCGCGAGAAGGGAGCTGTGGAGAGTCATAGAGGAGCTCAAGAGCAAGATGACCGTCATCCTGACCACACATTATCTGGAAGAGGCAGAGAGCCTCTCGGATCGCATCGGCATTATGGCTCACGGAGTTCTGTGCGCCGAGGGTACCGCCGCCGAGCTGAAAGAAAAGGCAGGTACCGATGATTTTGAAGAGGCGTTTATCAAGCTTGCGGGGGAGGCATTAAAATGAGAGCGTTGACCTTTGCTTCGCGCAATACAAAAGAAATCACGAGAGATATACTCGCGCTGCTTTTCGGCATCGTGTTCCCGATCGTCCTGCTGGTGCTGCTGGCGGCGATCAACAAGGGAATCCCCCAGGGATACGGCCCCGATCTGTTTGAAATCGAGAAGCTCGCTCCCGGTATCACGGTATTCGGTCTGAGCTTTTTGTCTCTGTTTTCGTCCATGCTTATCGCGAAGGACCGTTCCACGAGCTTTATGCTCCGGCTGTTCACCTCGCCTCTGAAGCCCGCCGATTTCATCATCGGCTACACCGTGCCTCTGCTGCCCATGGCGATCGTCCAGAGCTTGGTGTGCTACGCCGCGGCGCTTATCTTCGGCTTACCGCTTGGGGTGAATCTGATTGTCGCCGTAGTCGTCAACATTCCGATCGCGGTGGTGTTCATCTCGCTGGGACTGCTGTTCGGAAGCATCCTCAACGAGAAGGCTGTCGGCGGCGTATGCGGCGCTTTGCTGACCAACCTTTCCGCGTGGCTCTCGAACATCTGGTTCGATACCGCGATGGTGGGCGGCGCCTTTAAGATGATCGCGGACTGCCTGCCGTTCTCACACGCGGTAAGCGCCGCGAGAGCGGCTGTCGCGGGAAATTACGCGGCGGTATTCCCCGACCTGTGGTGGGTCATCGGCTACGCGGCGGTGCTGCTCACGGCGGCGATAGCCGTATTCTCGATAAAGCTGAAGAAAAATTGACAGGCACTCCAAACGCATGATGAACCGTGAAAAAGGCCGCGCTTTTGAAGGCGGGATAAGAAGGATCAGAGTATCAGACAAGAACACGCAGGCTCCGAGCGGACCTGCGTGTTCTTCTATGCAAAAAAAACAATTCAGTTATGCGGAATTTAACGAGACGGCTGTTAAAGAGTTTTGTCAGAGGATAGTATCACATCAGTGCGGCGACCTTTTGCGTGTACATCGCTTCCAGAAACTCGGGGAAGATATATCTCCAGTAGAAAACGCGGTGATCGCCCTTGTCGTATAAATCCAGTACCTTTCTGTCAGCGGGATAATCCAGCTTCTCAAGCAGCTCCATCATCGGCTTCGCGCAGATCCCGTTATCCTTCCAGTCGTCGCCCGCGTACATATAAACGAACGGAGCGTTCTGAGAGAAATCCTTTTGTTTCAAGTAATCCTCCCAGGTGTTCTCGTCGTACATCCAGAACGAAGGCGACATGGCGCCGATGTTTCCGAATTTTTCAGGGTGTTCCATTCCGATGTAGAACGATTCGAGTCCGCCGAGCGAGCTTCCCGAGACAGCGTTGTGAGCGGGGTCGGTATAGACGTTGTATTGCTTCTCGATGCCGGGAACCACCGTGTTCACAACGAAATCGCAGAACTCGTTGCCGTACCTGTGATCGTATTCGTCGGCGACCTCCTCTCTCGGTGTACCGAGGTCGGGGGCAAGCTCGCGGTAGCGCGTATTCTCACGGGTCGCAATCCCGACAACGATCGCCTTGAAATCGCTGTGCTTCATGGCGCTTACGACGCTCTCGGGAGTGTTCCATGTTCCCAGCCCGCGTTCATCTGCCAGGATGCAGTCTCCGTCGAGAAGATAAATCACGGAATACTTATCCTCCGAAGCGGGATCATAGTCCTCGGGCGTCCATACATAGACATCCTTGTCCTCGCCCTGAAAGGGAAAGGTCAGTCTTGTTAAGGGAGCTTCGCGTGAAAATGCCACGCCCTCGGTGCAGGGCAGTACGCCGTAGATGGAAATATACCACCCGTCCACCAGATCGTTGAAGGCGACCTCGTCGGTTTCCTTGCCGTCATAGGAAAAATAGACTTTATTATATGCCCCGGTGTCGCCCATGCAGGAGTACTGAAAGAAGCCGTCGCCGTCCTCGCCGCGCTTCATAACGGTTTCCCGCGTATTGCCGTTCGCCTTGTTGACGAATACCGCCTTCACCTCATCGTAAACGTAGTCGGTTTTCAGATACAGCTTGTGATCGCCGCTTTCTCCGCTTCCTTTGACCGCGCAGCCGGTCATAAAAACAGGGACAGCGGTGATTACGGCGCACAGGGCAGAAATGATTCTTTTCATGGTGACTCTCCTTTTTTTGATGTGTATGATCTGTCTTTTGATTAGATTATATCTCATCCATCTGTAGTTCGTCTGAAGAAATCCTTGCTGTTTTTATTCCTGATACAAAGTCGTTTGGGACAGCCAAACGGTAAATACTTCCCTGTGAGGTCATTATATGAAATCCGTAACGAACAGTCAAGCGGAATTTTGGGGATATTGTTGCCCGCAAGGCACTTGCGCTTGCCTGTGGTATGTTATATAATGATAGTATTAACAGGATAAGGAGGTAATTTCTGTGAAAAAATTCAGAAGAACAGTGTGTATGATACTGACCCTGTGCCTGCTCCTGTCTGTCGCGGTCATCCCCGCGGGAGCGGCGGGCGGCACCTACAGCGGAACGACAGGCGACTGCACCTGGACGCTTGATATGTCAGAGTTCAAGATGACCATCAAGGGCATCGGCGCGATGGCGGATTACTACGACAGCAGCTTTACTCCGTGGACAAAGTACAAGGAGTATATTCATCAGCTGGAGGTTGAAGAGGGCGTTACCCGCATCGGCGAAAGCGCGTTCCGGAACACGAGCGGACTGAATTACGCGGTGCTGCCCGAAAGCCTTGAATCCATCGGCGCCAACGCGTTTTCAAACTCGAAGCTGTCGCTGGTCACGATCCCCGAAAACGTAACGGAGATCGGCGTGAGGGCGTTTGAAAACTGTGAGCAGCTTACGCAGATCAACCTGCCCGAGGGACTGAAAAAAATCGGTATCATGGCGTTCGGCGGCACGTCGCTGACGGGTATCGTCATTCCGAGCCGCGATGTCGAGATCGGCGCCTATGCGTTCGGTTATCGTTCCGACGGCTCAAGGACGGAGCTGCAGTCCGTTACGGGCTGCCAAAAAAGCACGGCGCAGCGTTATGCCGACAGCATAGGCGTTCGCTTCATTGATATTGAGAGTCCGCAGTACGTCATGCGCATCCCTATGGGCCGGACGCTGAATCTTTCGACGGGTTACAGCACCGAAAAAGCGCGCGAGGGCGACAGGATCAGGATATATCCGAAACCGGAGCCGAATGTGACGATCACGGGCTTCACAAGCGAGGACGCGGAGATCGAAAATATCGACGGCGCGTGGTACTTCACCATGCCCGCGAAATCCGTCACGGTATATCCGGAGTGCAAATTCGACACGCCTCTTGATATCGACTTTTCCTGTTCCTCCGTCGTTCCTCTTGCCGCGAAGGAATATGTTTTTCTCGCGTTCTCCTCGGGGCTGTACGCCTATTGCACCGAGCAGGACTCCGACAAGGGCGTTTGCACCTATGACCTTGACCAAAACGGCACCGATGATGTACGCATTTCCCGCTATCAGGCGGAGAAGCTCCCTACCGCGAGTATTGCAAGATCCATTGCCTTTACCAAGACGGGCGCGGATTATTCGCCCGTGACGTTCCTGTTCGCGGAGAACGTTATCCGCAGCGCGCGGCTGTATCTCACGCTTCCGGCTGCGGGCGACTCCTACGATTACAACACCGACAAGGCGGAGGTCTATCCCGAGAGCGAGGCGCAGTACATCGTCAAGGAGGCGCACTGGTTCAACGAATGGGGAATCGCTCCCGATCGATTTGAAGGCGGCGGGAAGTACTTTGCGGAGATCACGCTTCACCCCAACGACGGCTGCGCTTTTACTGCCGGCTGCAAAGTGTTGGTAAACGGCGCGCCTGCGGTCGACGGCACCTCGGCGATCAATTACGAGCTGAAGAATAACGGCGATTTGCTGATTTATACACGCAGCTTTTACATCCCCGGGGAGGCGCACGCCATTCACATCCATAACGGCAGGGCGTTCGAATATGAGGGAGAAGCATTGAGCTTTCGCGCGATTCACGAGGCGAAGGCGGGCGATAAGGTCTGGGTCGGCATCAGCACCGACGACCTTTCCGATGACGAGTTCGCGGTGCAGGGAACTGTCCGTTATTCCTCCAACGAGGTCACCTTTGAGGGCGAGGCGCAGCAGTATTTCATTATGCCCGATGAGGACGTGACGATCGACGTCACCTGCGAAACGCGCAAGCAGTACAACTGTGTGATGGATCTGCGCAACGGAGAGGTCTACCACGCGGTTCCCGACGGCGGCAGCCCGACGAGCCAGGACTACGGAATTTATGTCGCGCTGCTGGATCTGTCCAAAAACAAGGAGTACGGCTACAGCGCGGAATATAACAAAAACTGGTACCGCTTCGATCTTGACGGCGACGGCGGCTACGATATCGCTAAAATTGAAAATGAGTATTTCCTGCTTGACACGAGCAGCCTGAGCAGTCCCACGGGTCAGCTGACGCTCTCCTTTGAGCGTGGGGACTGCATCTATTTCCCCGTGCGCTCGCTGACGGTCATCTTCGCTGACCCGACCGTGCAAAAGCATAAGATCAACGTCAGCGGCGGCGTCGCTGTTGCGGGATCGGAGCAGGTCACCGAGGCTTATGCGGGAGAAAGTGTTTATCTTGTTCCGGATATGAACGATCTTGCTTATGACGAATACGTCGTTCAGCGCAGCTTCATCGCCGTAACGGACGACGCGGAGATCTGCGACGAGGGCGACACCTTCTTTGTAATGCCCGACAAGGACGTTGCCGTTAAGGTCACCTACGAAAAGGCAAAGCTTCTGACGGGCGTCATGGATCTGCGAAGCGGCACCTACACCGCGGCGCAGTCTCCCGACGGCATAGGAGCCAAAAGCGAGAGATACGGAATGTACTTCATTCTGTCCGAGCTGGTGCAGAGGCAGAAATCGGAATTCAACGAGCAAACGAACCGCTTTTATTTTGAGTATGATATCGACAACTACGGCGGCTATGATATCGGATATGACGACGCGAGCGGAACCTTTACTCTGCTGGAAGGCAACAGCCTGCGTCCCGCCTCGGGCAGGATCACGCTGGCTCTTCCGCAGAGTGAGTATTACACGGTTCCCATGGAACGCCTGACGATCCTGCTTGCGGGCGACGAACAGACCCCGCATAAGATCACGGTGAACGGCGGTCTGGCGAGCGCGGAGAAGGGCAGCTATGATTTCGTGATCGGTGAGCAGTACATGGGCGAGCCTGTGTATATCCTGAACGATCCCGATGCGGTTCCCGCGGGAAAGTATATCGTGAAAACCACGATCACCTCCCCTGACGCGGAGCTTGACGGGGATTGCTTCATCATGCCCGACCGTGACGTGACGATCAATGTTTCCTATGAGCTGGGAACACGGAGCCGCCGCGTGCTCGATTTCAGCGAAAACGCCGTGCAGACCTTCAGCGACCGCGCCGTGTTCGACGGGATCGGTGAGACGTTGGCGGCAGGCGCCGAAATCACTGAGGGAAAATACGACGAGGAGCTTCGGACGGACGTCAGGTATTTTGATATCGACGGCGACGGCGCGTGGGACGTGCGCCAGTGCTTCCGGGATATGAGCTTCCGCAAGTCGGACAGAGCCTTGCAGGGCGAGGTCAGTATTGCCTTGGATCCCGAACAGAGATGCGTCAGCTCCTGCTATCCGCTGACCGTAGTGTATTCCGGCGGCGCATTGATTTTGGGCGACACAGACGGCGACGGAGCCGTCACGGTCAACGACGCGACCATGATCCAGAAGCACCTTGCCGAGCTGATAAAATTCACACCCGCACAGCTGAAGGCCGCCGACACCAACTGCGACGGCGTCGTCAACATTGATGACGCGACAAATATTCAGAAGTTCCTTGCGGAGATCATTGAGCACCTCGGATAAGTGACGGAACGATTCCCGCAGAGCCATCCGCTTCCGGGTGGCTCTGCGTTTTGCTTACCGACGTGAAAGAGAAACCCTCCCTTTCACGAGAAATGCCGTGTCAAAAAATTACAGGGAATCTCTAATAATTCAATGTCATGCTTATGCGCGGTAAGGAATTTTTAGAGGCTCCCTATGATGTAAACCCGAAGGCACAGTTATGCGGAATCTGACGCTGACAGCTATTGTGCGTTTTCATCAAGGATTAGTATAAAACGCTGCGAAATCATCAACAAAGTCTCGTTGTCATATCTGAGAGGCAATTATGTCTTGAGGAAGCGCAGAATAATTCCGCAAACGGAGGAGTGAAAGAAATGAATTTAACAAAAATCAGCAGGGTGATGTCGCATTTACTGCGTCATTGTCAGGATCCGCTTTACATCGATCTCAACGGAGGCTGGGCGGACGTGACAGTAATCCTCGGCGTCCTGAAAAAGAAGTATCCTGAGATTACGCGTGAAATAATCGAGGAAATTGTCGCCCGGGATGAAAAAGGCCGTTATTCCTTTGACGCGTCAGGAAGAAGGATCCGCGCGAACCAGGGCCATTCCATTCCCGGAGTTGTCATTGAAATGGAATCCCCCGAGCCGCCCGAGTTCCTGTATCACGGCACAGCGACGTGCTTTCTGGATAAGATTATGAAGGAGGGTCTGAAGTCCATGAAACGGCAGTTTGTCCACATCTCTCCCGACTACGCGACAGCGGTCACGGTTGGCAGAAGACACGGCAGACCTGTCGTGCTCAGGATCCGCGCGAAGGATTTTGTCGCGGACGGAAATGAGCTTTACCGTTCCTCCAACGGCGTATGGCAGGCGAGAGCGGTTCCCACCGAATATTTTACGGTTTGCTACGGAGAGCAGGACTTCGGCTGACGTCCCGCGCCCATCGGGCGGAATTCGTATCAAGGAACCTCTGAAAATTCCTTACCGCACTTCACGCGACATGGAATTATCAGAGGCTCCCATAAAGAGCATCAGACAAACGCGCCAACCGACACTCAGTCGATTGGCGCGTTTCCTTGCCCTATACGCGTTCCTGGTCAAAAACCGCCCTG
>ONSE01000064.1 GCA_900320415.1 uncultured Eubacteriales bacterium | reverse complement strand
CAGCCCTCCGTTTTCGCGCCGGATGTTCATCAGACCCTCACCAATCCCATTTTTCTCGGAAAGGTTTTGCTGAACTGATAACTGATTACTGAACACTGTCCGCTTTCCACTCCAAAAAAAGAGACCGGAGCAAATCCGGTCTCTCATGGAAAAATTTAAAAATTACAGAATCGAGTTGATCAGACCGCCCTTTTGGATGATGTTCTGGATGAACTCGGGGAAGGGCTCCGCCTGATAGGTTTTTCCGGTGGTCTCGTCGGTGATGACGCCCGTGTCGAAGTTGACCGAAACGGTGTCGCCGTCTTTGATCTCCTTTGCCGCCTCGTCGCACTCCAGAATCGGGAGACCGATGTTGATGGCGTTGCGGTAGAAAATCCGCGCGAAGGTGGAGGCGATGACGCAGGAGATGCCGCTCGCCTTGATGGCGATGGGCGCGTGCTCACGCGAGGAGCCGCAGCCGAAGTTCTTCTCGGCAACCATGATGTCGCCCTCCTGCACCTTGCTGACAAACTGTGCGTCGATGTCCTCCATGCAGTGTGCCGCCAGCTCCTTGTGGGAAGCGGTGTTCAGATATCTCGCGGGGATGATAACGTCGGTATCGACGTTATCGCCAAACTTATGTACTCTGCCTTTTGCGTTCATTGCGCTCTCCTCCTTACATTACCTTCTCGGGGTCAACGATATAGCCTGCCACCGCGCTTGCCGCCGCCACGGCAGGGCTTGCGAGATAGACCTCGCTGTCCACATGACCCATTCTGCCCACGAAGTTGCGGTTGGTGGTGGAAACCGCCTTCTCGCCCGCCGCGAGGATTCCCATATGACCGCCCAGGCAGGGGCCGCAGGTCGGAGTGGAAACCACCGCGCCTGCCTCTACGAAGATGTCAAACAGACCCTCGTGCATTGCCTGCAGCCAGATGCTCTGCGTGCCGGGGATGATAATGCAGCGCACACCCTTGGCGATTTTTTTGCCCTTGAAGATCTCCGCCGCCGCTCTGAGGTCGGAGATCCTGCCGTTGGTGCAGGAGCCGATGACGCACTGGTCGATCTTTACTTCATTCTCGCCGATCTCGTCGACGGTCTTTGTATTCTCGGGCAGGTGGGGGAAGGCGACGGTCGGGCGGATCTCTCCGAGATCGATGGTGTAGGTCTCGTCATAGACCGCGTCCTCGTCCGCCGTGTACTCGACGGGAGTTCCCTGATATCTGCCGCTGCAGTATTCTCTGGTGATGTCGTCCACGGGGAAGATGCCGTTCTTGGCTCCCGCCTCGATCGCCATGTTCGCGATGCAGAGACGGTCGTCCATATTGAGATACTGAATGCCCTCGCCCGTGAACTCCATGGATTTATAGAGCGCGCCGTCCACGCCGATCATGCCGATGATGTGGAGGATCACGTCCTTGCCGCTGACATAGCCCTTGGGCTTGCCGACGAGGTTGAAACGGATCGCGGAGGGCACCTTGAACCATGCCTTGCCGCTGATCATGCCCGCCGCCATATCGGTGGAGCCGACGCCTGTGGAGAACGCGCCGAGAGCGCCGTAGGTGCAGGTGTGGGAGTCCGCGCCGATGCACAGGCAGCCGGGGCCGACCAGACCTTTTTCGGGCAGGAGCGCGTGCTCGATGCCCATCATGCCGACGTCCATGAAATTCTTGATATCGTATCGATTGGCGAAGGCTCTGGTCTGCTTCACGAGCGTCGCCGCCTTGATATCCTTGTTCGGTGTGAAGTGATCCATGATCATCGCGATTTTGGTGTTGTCAAAAACCGCCGTCGCGCCGTTTTCCTCAAACACGTTGATAGCCACAGGCGAGGTGACGTCGTTGCCGAGCACCATGTCGAGCTGCGCGTTGATCAGCTGACCCGCCTTTACCTCGTCCAGTCCCGCGTGAGCCGCAAGGATCTTCTGAGACATTGTCATACCCATATTCTGTTCCTCCTGATGTATATTAAAAAATCTGTGAGCTTATTTTCCGATCTTCGCGAGATCCTCCGTCACGCGGGTGATGTCCGACTTTCTCGCGTGGCCCATGACGGTGCCGTTGACGGCGGCGACGTACTTGCTGTCGCCCGCCGCGTAGAACTCCAGCGTGTCGGAGGTATCGTCGTCAAAGGTGTAAACGATCGTCAGCTCGGGAGTGCCGCCCGCCGACGCCTTCTCTGCGTCCGCGAGGGCGATCATGCCCGCCTCGTCGCAGAAGCCCTGGAAGTTCTCGATCTGTATCTCATCGCTGCCCTCAAACACCGTGGTGACGGTGGAGGTGCTCTCGTTGCCCTCGTCGTCGGTGGTGTGGGAGACGCGCGTGCTGAGCGTGAAGTCCCTGTCGTTGACCTTCATTCCCTTGAGAGCTGTCATCTTGGGATAGAGCACATACTCTCCCACCAGCTTTTCGTAGGAGGTGCTGACCCACGCCACCTTGTCGGCGGCGAGCTGATAGACCACGTTCCTGCCGTCGAGCATGAGGTTGACCTTGCCCTCGGCGTCGGGCTGCGAGGCGTGCAGCTTCACGGTGCCGTCGGAATATTCCGCCGTGAGGGTCGCGTAGGAGAGTCCGAGGTCATTGTACTGCCCCTCGGAGGGGTTGACCATCACGATCATGTCGGCATAGAGGCCGCGGATGCCGCCCTCGATCCTGCTCGACTCCATCTCGTTGGCAAAGCGGCTCTCGGGCTTTGTCATCAGGTAGTGAGACTGGTACTTCTCGCCCGTATAGGGCTCGATGGCGAAGCTCTCGCCGCCGGCCTCCACCTCGATGACGCTCGCCTGCGCGCTGTCCGAATCGGAGGCGGAATCATTGATGACCTTGCTGATCATGTCGTTGACGCTGTAGTCAAAGGCGCTGACAAGGGAGGTTTCGACGAGGAAGATGTCCTTGCCGTCGCCGAACTTGACGTAGGTACCCTTGCCCTGGGGCGCGTCGTTGCCGACGGTGATCACAGAGGAGGTGTCGTCGCTGTAGGTGACGGTCACGACGGAGCGCGGCGCGTCAAAGCCGAACTCGCTGCCGCCGTTGTCCTGACCCGCGACCTGCGTGAACGCCAGCGATGCCGCGGCGTTGGCGATCGCGTCGGGAGCGCCCGACTGCAGGGTGAACTCCTCGTAGCCCTTCATGGTGTAGACGGTCGCGTCGCCCTCGGGGGTCTCGGCGACCACGTCAAAGCAGCCGTAGGTGTTCTCCACATGGATGGTCTTGATGTCCGCGGGAACGTATTGCATCAGCGTTCCGCTGCTGTTGTTCTCGACGTTGCCGAAGGCGTCCCTTCCGATGATAGCCTGGTGAACGCCCTTTTCGTCGGTGCTCAGCTCCATCCTGATGCCCTCGTCAGCGGTCGCCGTGTCTGCGTCGGAGCCGCCGCCCTTCGGCAGAAAGAGCAGCAGAAGCATCACGCCCACGAGAACAGCCACCGCGATAATAGCGATAATCAGTGTTTTCTTTTTGTCCATCACTTGTTCCTCCTGCGAATCCAGACGATGATGCCCGCCAGCAGAATGCCCAGCGGCAGCACGGCGACGAATACGATCATCATCGCGCTTGTGGTGCCGAGGTCGGTCACACCCAGTTCCGTATTGGCAAGGGACTTGCCCGTGATGGTCACGGTCTCGTTATCCTTGTCGGAGGTGGTGTTGAACACGCTCATAATAAACTCGGTGTTGTTGATGCTGTTCATCTTCATAAAGCCCGAGGCGAACATTCTGTCCGAGCCGAAGATGATGAGCTTGGACTCGTTGTCGCCGCTCTTCTTGGTGCCCTCGGCGGCAACGGCGATCGGGGAGCCTGTGATGGCGTCCTCCATCTTCCAGTCCTCGCCCGGCTCATAGGGAACGATACCCGCGCGGCTGGAGGTTTTGAGCAGCGCGTGGGCGTTGTTCTCGTCTGTCACCTCAATGCCTCTGGTCTGGTAGACCATGACGGGGATATCCTTGTTTTTCATTTTTTCGGTGTAGTAATCGCCGTAATCGGTGATAAACGCGAAGTAGTCGCCGCCGCTGAGGAGGTGATCCTCGCTCGTCTCAAAGGCGAAGCCCTCGGTGAGCTTCATGCCCCACTGCTCGATCAGCGCCTCCGCGTTGGGGGTGTTGACATTCTCGGGGGAGGGAATATAAATCAGGTTCCTGCCGTACTTGCCGTCGTTCTCGAGCCACTTCTGCAGCTTTTCGGCGGTTTCCTCATCGAGGTCTACCGTCGGGGCAAAAATCACCGCGAACTTGGCGTCCTCGTCGAGGTCGGCAGTGAGGAGAGATACCTCGTTGACCTGATAGGCATTGCTTGTCAGAACCGACTTGAGGGTGGAGTAATCCGCCTCGCCGCCGATCTTGAGGAAGTCCACCACGACCTTGTCCTCGGTCGCGACATTGAGCACGCCCGTGACGACCGCCTGCTCGATGGTGGTGCTGTCGTACTCGCGGTAGCCGTACATACTGTAGTATTCCTGGTTATAGGTAAAGCATTCGTCAAGGGTAAGTCCCTGGTACTGCTCGCCGCACTCCACGACCGCGAGTACATCGGAGGATTTCCAGTCGATGTTGCCGTATTTTGAAGTAAAGGAGGGATTCGAGGTAACGTCCACATATTCAAGCGTCAGCTTGCCGTCGGACACCGCGACCATCTTTTCGAGCAGGTTCTTCGCCTGCACAAAATACTGGCCGCCGCTCTCGAAATCGGATTCCTTCGAGAGGATATAGAGCTTCGCGTCCTTGCTCATGTGGGAGAGATAGTCCTCCGTATCCTCCTGCAGCGCGTAGGCGCTGTTGGCGGTGAAATCCGCCTTCAGGCTCGGGAAACGGTCAACGAGCAGTCCCACGATGATATTGAGCACAACCACCAGCGCCGTGACCGCGATCACGATCGCGATAGCGAGGCTGCCGTGACGCGCCCTGCGCGATTTCAGAAACGCCTTGAAGCCGCCGTTGGAGGTTTTTTCATTTTTAGCCATGTCCGTACCTCCTTAGCTCCAGCGTCTTTTTTCAAGAGCGCGCACCGTGAAGAACAAAAACAGCGCGATGACGCTCAGGAAGAACACCACGTCGGTAATGCTGAGAATACCGTAGGTGAAGTTTTCGTAATAGCTCATAAAGCTGATTTTCTCAAGCGCGATGCGCAGCCACTCCACGCCGCTCGCGAGGCTGACGAAGTAGCCCATCATGGAAATCAGCAACCCGACGCCCATGCCCAGCACCGCCGCGACCACCTGGCTCTCGGTGAGGACGGAGATGAACACATTGATGGCGATGAGCGAGCCGCCGAGCAGCAGGGTGCCGAGGAAGGTGCAGAGAATCACCGACCACTGCGGCTGCGCGAAGAAGGAGATGACCACGGCGTAGATGAGAAAAATGGCGGTGCAGATGGTGTACATCACGAACGCGCCCAAAAACTTTCCCGCCACGATCTCGGTGAGGGAGCAGGGAGAGGTGAGCAGCGCCTGGTCAGACTTCTGCCGTTTCTCCTCCGCAAAGGATTTCATGGTGATGATCGGGATCAGGAACATGATGATGTAAAACATATTGCTGAACACATAGGTGAGGCTGGTGCTGTTCTGCGAGAACACATAGAAGTTGAAGAACAGCCCCGAGAAGAAGAAGTAAACCGCCATGACCACGTAGGCGGTCGCCGAGCTGAAATACGCGCCCAGCTCTCTTTTTAATATCGCGCCCATCTTACTGACCTCTCTTTCCCGCGTTCTGCGTCAGCTTGAGGAACATATCCTCAAGGCTCTCGTTGCCCGACTTCATCTCGAGAATCGGGCAGTTCAGCCGCGCCATCGCGCTGAATACCTCGCGGCGGATATCGAACTCGCTGCCGTACTCGATGCTGTACTCCGCCGTCTTGTCGGAGATATCCCTGAGCTTGACATATTTTCTCACGCCGGGGATCTTCTTGATCTCGCCCAGGATATCCGAGGAGCTGCCCTCCGCGGTGAGGGAGAGCTTCTGCACGTCGGCAAAGGACCGGGAGAGCTCGTCGGTCTTGGCGTCCGCGACCAGTCTGCCCTCCGAAATCACGATGACTCTGTCGCAGGTGGCGGAGACCTCCGAAAGCACGTGGCTGGAGAAAATCACCGTGTGCTTCTTGCCGAGGCTGCGGATGAGCTTGCGGATCTCAATGATCTGCTTGGGGTCAAGGCCGACCGTCGGCTCGTCGAGGATGAGCACGGGCGGATTTCCCAGCAGCGCCTGCGCGAAGCCGACGCGCTGGCGGTAACCTTTGGAGAGGTTCTTGATGATTCTGCCGCCCTTGTCGGCAATCTGCACGAGGCGCATGACCTCATCGATGTGCTCCTTCTTGGGCAGCTTGACCTTTTTGAGGTCAAACATGAACTCGAGATATTTTCTGACCGTCATATCGGGATACAGCGGCGGGATCTCGGGGAGATAACCGATTTTCTTTTTGGTCTCGCGCGGATTCGCGAGAATTTCACTGCCGTCAACCGTGACGGTACCCGAGGTGGACGAGATATAGCCCGTGATGATATTCATGGTCGTCGATTTTCCCGCGCCGTTGGGACCGAGAAAGCCGAGGACCTCGCCCGTATCGACGGTGAAGCTGATATCATCAACAGCCTTGATGTCGCCGTAGCATTTTGTGAGGTTTGTCACCTCAACCATATGCCTCACTCCTTTATTTTATTGGATAAAACGCCGACACTAATCTTAACACAAAAAATCGGTTTTGTGTAGACATTTCAAAAAATTTTCATAGGATTTTCACATTTTGGGAATGACAGAAGCGGAAAGGGAAAAAATAACCGATAGTTTCAGTGATCAGTGCTCCTGACCGCTTCCATAGAAAGGACGATTTCCATGCAAATTATCTTCTCATTTCTCACCGGCGGGCTGATCTGTGTGCTCGGCCAGCTGCTCATTGACAAAACCAAGCTCACACCGGCGCGGATCCTCACGCTCTTTGTTGTTGCGGGAGTCGTACTCGGCGCGCTGGGACTCTATCAGCCGCTTCTCGATTTTGCGGGAGAGGGCGCGGCGGTTCCCATCAGCGGCTTCGGCTGCCTGATGGCGGAGGGCATGAAGGACGCCCTGCGCGAGGACGGCTTTCTCGGGATCTTTACCGGCGCGCTCAAAAGCGCGGCGGGGGGCATCGGAGCGGCGATCGTTCTCAGCCTGTTCGCGGGACTGATCGGAAAATCAAAGGCGAAGGATTAAAGGGAACCTCTAAAATATTTCTTACCGCACTTAAGCACGACATTGAATTGGGAGAGATTCCCTGAATAGATTGCATAAAAATCCCTTTCGATATTTGTATAGTATACATTTTGCAATTGTTGTCGCACAATGCTATACTATATATATATATAGGGAACCTCTAAAAATTCCTTACCGCGCATAAGCACGGAATCTTCACGGCATCATCTTGCCAAATCTCCTTGAAATACGTCAGT
>ONSE01000170.1 GCA_900320415.1 uncultured Eubacteriales bacterium | reverse complement strand
CCCTTATAGATGAAGCAGTAGCCGCGGTAGCCCTCGCCGAATTGACCCAGCGAGAACACCTTCGTCTTTTTGCGCGTCAGGGTG
This sequence comes from uncultured Eubacteriales bacterium, assembly GCA_900320415.1. Lineage (GTDB taxonomy): Bacteria > Bacillota > Clostridia > Oscillospirales > Acutalibacteraceae > Ruminococcoides. The sequence goes on along the minus strand of ONSE01000170.1, from coordinate 5,645 downwards.
TATTCCTTTTCCAGCTCCGCCATTCTCTGCTCATCGGCGTGAGCGGCCTTCGCCTGCGCGAACGCCCTGTTGCGGCGTTTCCAGTAATCCTTCGGCGCGGGCTCGTTGATGCCCCGTTCGGCGGCGGCGACCGTCTCGACAAAATATTTCTTGAACGAGGACGCGTCCTTTGTGCGCAGGGCGTTGGCGATGATCACGACATCCGGCTTATCCTCCGCTGACGCGATGCCGTTGAGCGCGCTGTTGATCAGCGTCGGGTGCATGATGGTCTTTTTGACGGCGTTGAGAGTAAAGCCGTATTTCGCAAGCCGGAGCCGCAGCTCGTCCTCGCGGTCGGGCAGGGTGTCCTGCTCTTTTTTCTTGCTTACGGATAGGATTTCAATATACACGCAAGCCCTTCCTTCCTGCCGCGTGATCGCGGCGGACTATCAGTATTCGGGGTTGATATAGGTGATTTTCAAGTTCTGCAGCGCTTCCTCCACCAGCGGCGCGAAGTCCGCTCTCTCCTGCGCCTCTCTGACGAATTTCAGGATCGGCTTTGTGCGGGGATGCTTGGGCGTGAACACCGTGCAGCAGTCCTCATACGGCTCGATGGAGGTTTCGTAGGTATCTATTTTATAGGCGATGTTGATGATCTCCTGCTTGTCCATGCCGATCAGCGGACGGAACACCACCATGTCCGCCGCGTCGTTGGTGCAGCCCAGCGCGCCGATGGTCTGGCTCGCCACCTGACCGAGGCTCTCGCCCGTGATCAGGGCGGCGCAGTCGTTATCGCGCGCGATACGCTCGGAAATCTGCATCATCAGGCGGCGCATGATGATGGTGAACAGCTCCTCGGGGCAGTCGTCGCGCAGCTTTTCCTGGATTTTGGTGAAGGGCACGGTGTACATTTTGATGCTGCCGGCGTAGCGGCTGACCTTGGAAAGCAGCTTCACGACCTTCTCCTCCGCCCTCTCGCTGGTGTAGGGCGGGCTTGCGAAGTGAACGGCGGTCAGCTTGATGCCGCGCTTCGCCATCATGTAGGCGGCGACGGGCGAATCGATGCCGCCGCTGATCAGGATCACCGCCTTGCCGCCCGTGCCGACGGGGATACCGCCCGCGCCGCGCAGGGGGTCGGCGTGGATGTACGCGCCGAAGTCGCGGATCTCCACATAGACGGTCACGTCGGGATTGTGGACGTCCACGCGCAGATGGGGGAACCGGCGCAGGATCTCGCCGCCCGTCTCACGGCAGATCTCGGGGGATTTATGGGGAAACTTCTTGTCGCTGCGCTTCGCCTCGACCTTGAAGGTTTTCGCCCTTCTGAGCGTTTTGGCGAGATAGACAGGCGCGGTGGCGAGAACGGATTCCAGCGTTTTTTCCTCGCAGACGGCGGCGCGGGAATACGCCGCCAGACCGAACACCCTGCCCACGCGGTCGCACGCCTCGTCGAGGTCGCAGTCGTCGCTGAGCGGCTTGATGTAGACGGTGGACTGCGCGGACGTGATCTCATACTGTCCCGTTCCGAACAGCGCGGTTCTGATGTTGCGCTTGAGGACGTCCTCAAACTGACGGCGGTTGAGTCCCTTCAGGACAATCTCGCCGTCCTTCAAAAGCAAAATTTCTTTCATAAGCTTCCTTATCTGTGCGCAAGCTCCCGCAGCCCTTCGGCGAGGGCCTGAGCCAGCGCGTCAATATCTTCCTTGGTGTTGTATTTGGAAAAGCTGATGCGCAGGGCGCTGTCAGCTCTGTCGTTGTCATAGCCCATGGCGCCGAGAACATGGCTCGGCTTGCCCTTGGCACAGGCGCTTCCGGAGGAGAGGTAGATTTCCCGCTCCGCGAGATAGTGGAGCATGGTTTCGCTGCGCACCCTGCCCGCCGAAATATTGAGCACATAGGGCAGCGCGTTTTCGGGGGAGTTGAGCGCCACGCCCTCAATGGAGAGCAGCCGCTCCTTCGCGCAGGCGCAGAGCGCCCTGACCTTTTCGAGATTCGCCGCGATGTCGAACTCCTCACAGGCGGCTCCGAACGCCGCGATATTGGGCACCGCCTCGGTTCCCGGGCGGCGCTTTTTCTGCTGCTCGCCGCCGTACTGACGGGGCACGAGCCGCACGCCCTTTTTGATGTACAGCGCGCCGCAGCCCTTGGGGGCGTGTACCTTGTGCGCGCTGACGGTCAGCAGATCCGCGCCCAGACGCTTTACCCTGACGTTCATTTTGCCGAACGCCTGCACCGCGTCGGTGTGGCAAAGCACCTGCGGATTTTCTTCCCGCGCTTCCTCGAAGATCTCCGCGACGGGCATAACGGCGCCGGTCTCGTTGTTGACGAGCATGACCGACACCAGCGCGGTGTCGCTGTCCACTGCCGCCGCAACGTCCGCGGGATGGATGATACCGTCGGAGCGCGGCGGAATCCTCACAACGGTGAAGCCGTCGTCCTCGAGCTTCCGCGCCGCCTCGATGACGCTGCTGTGCTCCACCGAGGAAATGACGATCTTCTTTCTTCTGCGTCTGTTCGCCTCCGCGACGCCGAAAAGCGCGAGGTTGTTCGCCTCGGTGCCGCCGCTCGTAAAGAGAAGCTCCTCCTCCGACGCGCCGAGCTGCGCCGCGATGATTTTCCGCGCCGCCTCTACCTCACGCTCCGCGCGAATGCCGAACGAGTGCAGAGAAGAAGGGTTCGCGTAGATCTCTGTCATCATCTCAAGCGCCTTCCGCGCCGCCCCCGGCGACACCGCAGTGGTCGCGCTGTTGTCCAGATAATGCAAAGCCTTCACTTCCCCTTTTAGCATATATATGCTTATTATACTACAAGCCGGCAAAAAAATAAAGTAATAATTTTAACATAATTGTGCACCTCCGGAAAATAATAACGGTACAAAGTAGTGATATCCAAAGGAGCGCGTTATGGTTACCAAACAGGAATACACACGAATGGTGGACAGAAATTCACCGAAATCCAAAACAGCAGTCAACTGCATCAAGGCGTTTTTTATCGGCGGCGGCATCTGCGCGCTGGGACAGGTCATTCTCGAGCTTTACGGCGCGGCGGGACTTTCCGAAAGCGACGCGAAAACGCTGACCTCCGTGACGCTGATTTTCATCGGCGTCGGGCTGACCGCCCTCGGCGTCTACGACAAAATCGCGAAGCACGCGGGCGCGGGCACGCTGGTGCCCATCACAGGCTTCGCCAACGCCGTCTCCTCCCCCGCCATCGAGTTCAAGAGCGAGGGCTACGTCACGGGTCTGGGCGCGAAAATGTTCATCATCGCGGGCCCCGTCATTGTCTACGGCACCGTCGCCGCCACGCTTTACGGTCTTTTGCTCTGGAGCTTGAATCTGTTCGGGATCCGGCTGTTTTAAAAAGACGGCGCTGCCGCATTGCGCGGCAGCGCCTACATAGTACTCTTGTTATTGAATCAGATCACTCTGACTCTGACAACGCCCTCGACAGCCTCGAGCTTTTCGACGTTGGCTTCGCCTGTCACATCGATGATGGTGTAGGCGTAGTCGCCGCGGCTCTTGGTGAGCATACCGACGACGGTCATTCCCTCGAGCGCGTCATGCAGACGCTCGGGAACGTTCCTGTGCATCACGCAGATGCGCTTGTCGCCGCTTCTGGGGAGGGAGATGGCGGGATAGTTGACGGAGTTGACGATGTTGCCGTTCTCAAGGTACTCCTTGATCTGGTCGCACGCCATCATCGCGCAGTTGTCCTCGGACTCGGGAGTGGACGCGCCGAGGTGGGGCAGAACGATGACATTCTCCTCGCCGAGGATCTTGTCGTTGCCGAAGTCGGTCACGTACTTGGAAACCTTGCCGCTCTTGAGCGCCTCGAGAACCGCGTCGCAGTTGACAAGACCGTCGCGGCTGTAGTTGAGGATGCGCACGCCGTCCTTCATCTTGGCGATCATCTCCGCGCTGACGAGGTCCTTGGTATCGGGAGTGAGGGGCACGTGGATGGTGAGGTAATCACAGGAGGTCATGACCTCCTCGTTGCTCTTCATGAGCTTGACATAGGGATTGAGCTTGAGCGCGTTGGGAACGGAAACGAAGGGATCGAAGCCGATGACGTTCATTCCCAGAGCGACCGCGGCGTTGGCTACGAGAATGCCGATCGCGCCGAGGCCGATCACGCCGAGGGTCTTGCCTGTGATCTCGGGGCCGACGAACCGGCTCTTGCCCTTTTCAACCATCTTGCCGACGGCGTCGCCGTTGCCCTTGAGGGTCTTTGCCCACTCAATGCCCTCCACGATCTTTCTGGAGGAGAGGAACAGACCTGCGAGGACCAGCTCCTTTACCGCGTTGGCGTTGGCGCCGGGGGTGTTGAATACAACGATACCCTTCTCGGTACACTTGTCCTTGGGGATGTTGTTGGTGCCTGCGCCCGCTCTCGCGATGGCGAGGAGGTTGTCGGCAAACTCCATGTCGTGCATGGCGGCGGAACGGACGAGAACCGCGTCGGGATTCTCGATGCTGTCGCCGTAGGTGTAGTCGGCGCCGAGACGGCCGGTGCCGACCGCGGCGATCTTATTTAATGTCAGTACATTATACATGGTGATTCTTCCTTTACTGTCAAAGAATTATTTGTTCTCTTCCTCGAACTTCTTCATGAAGTCAACCAGAGCGACAACACCCTCATAAGGCATCGCGTTGTAGATGGAAGCTCTCATGCCGCCGACGGTGCGGTGACCCTTGAGGTTCACAAGGCCTGCCGCGGTGGACTCCTTGACGAACTTGGCGTCAAGCTCCGCGTCGCCTGTTACGAAGGGAACGTTCATCAGGGAACGGTCCTCGGGAACAACGGTGCCCTTGAACAGCTCGGAGCTGTCGAGGAAATCGTAGAGGAGCTTTGCCTTCTTCTCGTTGAGCTCCTTCATCTTGTCGAGGCCGCCGACCTCGTTCTTGATCCACTCGAGAACGAGCTTCGCGATATAGATCGCATAGCAGGGAGGAGTGTTGTAGAGGGAACCCGCGTCAGCGTGTATCTTGTAGTTGAGCATGGTGGGGGTGATATCCATCGCGTTGCCGATGAGGTCCTCGCGGACGATGACGATGGTAACGCCGGCGCCGGACATATTCTTCTGTGCGCCCGCGAAGAGCAGACCGAACTTAGAAACGTCGATGGGCTCGGAAACAACGCAGGAGGAGATATCCGCAACGAGCGGGATATCGCCTGTGTCGGGAAGCTCGTGATAAACGGTGCCGTAGATGGTGTTGTTCATGCAGATATAAACATAATCCGCGTCCTCACGGAACATGGACTTGTCGGTCTTGGGGATATAGGTGAAGGTCTTGTCCGCGGAGGAAGCGACTGCCTTTGCGTCGCCGTAGCGCTGTGCCTCCTGGAGGGCTTTCTTTGCCCACTGACCGGTTACGATATAGTCAGCCTTGTTGTTCTTGTTCATCAGGTTGAGGGCAACCATCGCGAACTGGGTGGAACCGCCGCCCTGCAGAAACAGTACCTTGTAGTTGTCGGGAATGTTCATAATCTCTCTGAGAAGCGCCTCAGCGTCCTTGATGATCTTATCATAGGTCTTGCTGCGGTGGGACATTTCCATTACGCTCTGGCCGCTGCCCTCATAGTCGAGCATTTCAGCCGCTGCTTTCTTGAGTACAGACTCGGGTAACATCGACGGGCCTGCGGAAAAATTGTAAACTCTTGCCATG
>ONSE01000045.1 GCA_900320415.1 uncultured Eubacteriales bacterium | reverse complement strand
TCCGATATTGAAACGCTTCTTGAACCTGTCAACACGTCCGCCTGTATCAACAAGCTTCTGCTTTCCTGTGTAGAAAGGATGACACTTTGAGCAAATTTCAACGCGGATATCTTTCCTGGTTGAACCTGTCTCGATAACATTACCGCAAGCACAAGTGATTGTGGTCTGCTCGTACTTAGGATGGATATTTTCTTTCATGCTTCTCACCTACTTCTTTACACAATTAACAGATAGATTATACTACATCTGTTTACAAATTGCAAGTGTTTTTTTGGAAATTATCAAAAAATAATCAAATTTATTTGATGGTTTTCGCCGCAACCTCTTCCTTCGCGAGCTTGACGAAGTCCTCCAGCGCCATCGCGCCGAGGTCGCCGTCCTTTCTGTGACGGACGGAAACCGTATTCGCTTCGATGTCCTTGTCGCCGACGATGAACATATAAGGCACCTTCTCGAGCTGCGCCTCACGAATCTTGTAGCCGATTTTCTCGCTTCTGCTGTCCACCTCTACACGGAAGCCCTCTGCCTCGAGCTTCCTGGCAATCTCATAGACATAATCGAGGTGTCTGTCGGCAACCGCCAGCAGCTTGATCTGCGTGGGCGCCAGCCACAGCGGGAACGCGCCCGCGTACTTCTCGATCAGCAGCGCGAGAGTTCTCTCGTAGCAGCCGATGGAGGTGCGGTGAATGATGAAGGGATGCTTTTTTTCGCCGTCGCGGTCAACATATTCCATATCGAATTTTTCCGCGAGATAGGGGTCGATCTGAATGGTGATCAGCGTATCCTCTTTGCCGTAGACGTTCTTGATCTGGATGTCGAGCTTGGGGCCGTAGAATGCCGCCTCGCCGATGCCGATCGCGTAGGGGATGCCGAGGTTGTCGAGGATCTTGCCCATCATCGCCTGCACCTCGTCCCATTCCTCCTGCGTACCGATATACTTGGCGCGGTCGCTGGGATCCCACTGGGAGAAGCGGTAGGATACATCCTCGTAAAGGCCTACCGTCTTGAGCATGAACGCCGCGAGCTCAACACACTGTCTGAACTCGTCCTCGAGCTGGTCGGGAGTACACATCAGGTGTCCCTCGGAAATCGTGAACTGGCGCACACGGATCAGACCGTGCATCTCGCCGCTCGCCTCGTTGCGGAACAATGTGGAGGTCTCATTATATCTGAGCGGCAGGTCGCGGTAGGAGCGCTGCTTGTTCAGGTACGCCTGGTACTGGAACGGGCAGGTCATCGGACGCAGGGCGTAGACCTCGCTGTCGCTGTCGGGATCGCCGAAGATAAACATACCATCCTGATAGTGATCCCAGTGACCGCTGATTTTATAGAGGTCGCTCTTTGCCATAAAGGGCGTCTTTGTCAGCAGCCAGCCGCGCTTCTGCTCCTCATCCTCCACAAAGCGCTGGAGGAGCTGGATCACTCTGGCGCCCTTGGGAAGAAGGATGGGAAGTCCCTGACCGATATAATCTACCGTTGTAAAGAAGCCCAGCTCCCTGCCGAGCTTGTTGTGGTCGCGCTTGCGCGCCTCCTCGAGCCTCGCGAGATGCTCCTCAAGCATGGCAGCCTTCGGGAACGCGACACCGTATACGCGGCAAAGCTGCGCCTTGCTCGCGTCACCGCGCCAGTAGGCGCCCGTGCAGTTGGTCAGCGCGATCGCCTTGATCGGCGCGACGCTCATCAGGTGAGGTCCCGCGCAAAGATCCACGAACTCGCCCTGTTTGTAGAAGCTGATATTTTCACCCTTATCGGTATGCTCTCTGGCAAGCTCTACCTTATAGGGCTCGTCCATCTCCTCGAGCTTGGCGACCGCCTCTTCGGGCGCAAGCTCAAAACGGGTAATCTCCAGACCCGACTTGACGATCTTCTTCATTTCCGCCTTGATCTTCTCCAGATCCTCGGCGGAGAACGGCTTTTCTACGTCAAAGTCATAATAGAAGCCGCTGTCGATCGCGGGACCGATGGCGCACTTCGCGCCCGGATACAGTCTCTTGACTGCCTGTGCCAGCACATGGGAAGCGGTATGCCAGAATGCCTTCTTTCCCTCCTCGTCGTCGAAGGTGAGCAGCTCGACCTTGCTGTCCTCCGTGATCGGTGTACGCAGGTCGCAGACCGCGCCGTTGACTTTCGCGGCACATACGGACTTGTACAGTCCCATTCCGATAGATTTGGCGATGTCGGCAGGTGTTGCCCCGGCTTCAAATTCCTTGACAACGCCGCCCTTTAATTCAATGTTCATAGCGGATTCTCCTTTATTAAAAGATATTGTTTACATAAAATAACAGTCCCGACACTCCTTGCGGAATATCGGGACGATTTGACTCGTGGTTCCACCCAACTTCGTTACGTGCGTAACCTTGAATACCTTAACGCGGTCAACGCCGCGCCATTTCCTGCGCGGGCTCAAAGGCGGTAAATCACAGCGCCGAATGCGGAACTCGCACCAAATGCTCCGCTCTCTGAAAATCGGTTTGGCTGAGACTCATGTCCTTCTCAACGCTTTCCTGTTTTTATTTTGTTCTATCATATCACCGCAAGGGCGATTTGTCAACTCATGACTTGCTGTCAAGTTCTCTGAGCAGATCGTCGATGTCGCTTCTGTCAACGGTCTTTTCTCCGCGCTGCGGCTCGTCCGGCGCGTCCGGCGCGTCCGCATCGGTCGTCTCATCCGTTCCGGTCGTTTCAGCCGGCTCAGCAGACACAAATGATCCCGTATCGCCCGGAATGATCAGATCTTCAGAAAAATCATGGGGATGACGCTCTTCCTTAACAGCCCTGCCACGGGAGGCGAGCTCGGAGAGACTGAGCTCCTCAAACTGAACCTGAACATCCTGGA
>ONSE01000168.1 GCA_900320415.1 uncultured Eubacteriales bacterium | reverse complement strand
TTTTTCATAAAAAATCATTTTTAATTCTAATACGGTTGCCAAATTTTCAAATTTCATATATAATAGTAAGCGTATTCGTATTTTTTCAATATGTTATCTGATATGGAGGAATCAACTTATGGAAAAGAAAGAAATGCTCTATGAAGGTAAAGCAAAAAAGGTTTACGCCACGGATGATCCCGCGCTTTGTATCGTGTCCTACAAGGACGACGCCACCGCGTTCAACGGCGAGAAGAAGGGCACCATCGTCGGCAAGGGCGTGGTTAACAACAGAATGAGCAATTTCATGTTCAAGCTGCTGGAGAAAAACGGCGTTCCCACTGATTTCGTGGAGGAGCTCAATGAGCGCGACACCGTTTTGAAGAAAGTACAGATTGTTCCTCTGGAGGTAATTGTCAGAAATAAGGCGGCGGGCTCCTTTTCCAAGCGCTTCGGCGTTCCCGAGGGCACCGCGTTCAAGTGCCCCACACTGGAATACTGCCTCAAGGACGACGCTCTGGGCGATCCTATGATCAATGACAGCCAGATTATCGCTATCGGCGCGGCTACCAGAGAAGAGTTGGATACCATCGCAAAATACACCATGAAGATCAACGAGGTCATGGTCGCGTTCTTCAAGGAATGCAAGGTTGACCTGATCGACTTTAAGATTGAGTTCGGCAGACTCCCCGACGGCACCATCATTCTTGCCGACGAGATTTCTCCCGACACCTGCCGTTTCTGGGATGTAGATACGCAGGAGAAGCTGGACAAGGACCGTTTCCGCCGCGATATGGGCGGTGTTGAAGAGGCTTACGCCGAGATGATGAAGAGAATCGGCCTCGCAGAGTGATATCCCATCAACCAAAACCTGATTATCGGACGGTGAAATTTTGAATTATTCTTTCGACAATTTTGCAAAGGAAGGGCTGCATGAGGAATGCGGCGTTTTCGGAATATTCAGCGACGGCACCATCGATCCTGCCTATGCCTGCTACAACGGACTTCTTGCGCTTCAGCACAGAGGTCAGGAAAGCTGCGGCATAGCCGTGTCGGATGACGGTGTGATTGACTATCACAAAAACATGGGTCTCGTTACCGAGGTCTTTAATAATCAAATTCTGGACTCACTGAACGGACAGGTGGCAATTTCCCATGTCCGTTACTCCACGGCAGGCGGCTCTGTGCTGGAAAATGCACAGCCGCTTGTTATGCGTTATGTTAAGGGAACACTTTCAGTCGCCCACAACGGCAATCTGACCAACGCGGTGGAGATCCGCCGTCAGCTGGAGCAGAAGGGCGCCATTTTCCAGACAACCATCGATTCCGAGGTTATCTGCTATGTCATCGCGCGCGAGCGTCTCAACTGTCACAGCGTAGAGGAGGCGGTAGCGCGCACTATGCAGAGCATCAAGGGCGCTTATTCGCTGCTCGTCATGAGTCCGCGCAAGCTGATCGCCGCCCGTGATCCCCACGGGTTCCGTCCTCTCTGCATGGGAAAATACAACGGCTCTTATGTTTTCGCCAGTGAGAGCGCGGCGCTTGACGCCTGCGGCGCGGAGTTTGTCCGCGATATCGAGCCGGGGGAGATCGTCGTTGTCAAGCCCGAGGGCGTTTTTTCCCACAAGCCCGATTTTGGCGAAAAGAAGAAGGCTCTTTGCATTTTTGAGTACATTTACTTTGCGCGCAGCGATTCCTTCATTGACGGTGTGAGCGTCTATGAGGCGAGAAAGCAGGCGGGCAGGATCCTGGCGAGAGCATTTCCCGTCGAGGCAGATCTTGTTATCGGCGTTCCCGAATCGGGAATCGACGCGGCGATCGGTTACGCCGAGGAAAGCGGCATTCCCTACGAGAAGGCGATCGTCAAGAACAGCTATATCGGCAGAACCTTCATCAAGCCCAGCCAGTCGGAGCGTATGAAGAGCGTGCGCATCAAGCTCAATCCCATCGCCGACATGGTGAAGGGGAAGAGAGTCGTGATGATCGACGACAGCATCGTCCGCGGCACTACGGTTGACCGCATAGTCACCATGCTGCGCGAGGCGGGGGCGAAGGAAGTACATATGCGCATCAGCTCGCCGCCGTTTATGTGGCCCTGCTACTACGGTACCGATATCCCGTCAAGGGGAGAGCTGATTGCCTGCAACCATACGATCGAAGAAATCACCAAGCTCAGCGGAGCGGATTCCCTCGGCTATCTTCCCGTCGAATCGCTTCACGAGATGCTTGGCAACGCGCCCGTCGGCTTCTGCCGGGGCTGCTTTACGGGAGAGTATCCCGCGGAAGTCACCGTGGAAACCTTCAAGGGCAAGGAACGCGGCGGTATGAATTTTGACAGCAAATGTCAGGGCATTGAAGAATAACACGCTTTGGAAAGGACGTTTCATATGATAAAGGATTGCTATGAATCCCCTCTGTCGGCGCGCTACGCGAGCAAGGAAATGAAGTACATCTTTTCACCCGACAAGAAGTTCAGAACCTGGAGAAGGCTCTGGATCGCTCTTGCCGAGGCGGAGATGGAGCTCGGACTCCCCGTGACGCAGGAGCAGATCGACGAGCTGAAGGCGCACGCTGACGATATCAACTACGATGTTGCGCAGGAGAGAGAAAAGCTCGTGCGGCATGATGTAATGTCACACGTTTACGCTTACGGTGTGCAGTGTCCCAACGCGAAGGGCATCATCCATCTCGGCGCGACCTCCTGCTATGTCGGAGACAACACGGATATCATCATTATGACCGAGGGTCTGCGCCTGATCCGCAACAAGCTGATTACCGTGATCCGCAACCTTTCTCAGTTTGCCGGGGAGTATAAGGCGCTGCCCACCCTCGCGTTTACTCATTTCCAGCCCGCTCAGCCTACCACGGTCGGCAAGCGCGCGACACTCTGGATCCAGGAATTTATGATGGATCTTGAGGATGTGGAGTATCAGCTTTCCAAGGCGAAGCTGCTCGGCTCCAAGGGTACCACAGGCACCCAGGCGAGCTTTCTGGAGCTGTTTGACGGCGACCATGAGAAGTGCAAGGCGCTCGACAGGAAGATCGCGGAGAAGATGGGATATCAGGCTTGCTTCCCCGTATCGGGACAGACCTATTCCAGAAAGCTGGATTCCCAGTTCCTCAATGTTCTCGCCGGTATCGCCCAGTCTGCCGCCAAGTTTTCCAATGATATCAGACTCCTCCAGCACCTCAAGGAGGTGGAGGAGCCGTTTGAGAAGAACCAGATCGGTTCTTCCGCGATGGCGTACAAGAGGAACCCCATGCGCAGCGAGCGCATCGGATCCCTTTCGAGATATGTGATGGTAGACGTGCTCAACGGCTACTTCACCACCGCCACGCAGTGGTTTGAGCGCACGCTCGACGATTCCGCCAACAAGAGACTCAGCGTTCCCGAGGCGTTCCTCGCCATCGACGGCGTGCTGTCTCTTTGCGCGAACGTCGCGGACGGTCTGGTGGTTTATCCCAAGGTTATTGAGCAGAGGCTGCGCAAGGAGCTGCCCTTCATGGCTACCGAGAACATTATGATGGACGCCGTGAAGAAGAGAGGCGCTGACCGTCAGCAGCTTCACGAGAGGATCCGCGTGCATTCCATGGCCGCCTCCAAGGTTATCAAGGAGGAGGGCGGCGAGAACGATCTGCTGCAAAGAATCGCGGCGGATGACGCGTTCGGCGTGACCCTCGAGGAGCTGGAGAGCATTCTGCAGCCCGAAAAATATACAGGCAGAGCGAAGGAGCAGACCGAGGACTTCCTTGCGGAATACGTTGCTCCCGCGCTTGAAAAATACAAGGATATCGCATCCGACAAACCCGAAATCAATGTCTAAACAGACGAGCCAATCCCCACAGAAGGAGAAATCAATATGGTAAAAGCAATCGTAGGCGCCAACTGGGGCGACGAGGGCAAGGGAAAAATCACCGACGTTCTCGCGAATGACAGCGATATTGTCATCCGTTTTCAGGGTGGCGCGAACGCAGGTCATACTATTATCAACAACTACGGCAAGTTTGCGCTGCATCAGCTGCCCTCCGGCGTGTTCCATCAGAACATCACCAACATCATCGGCAACGGCGTCGCGTTCAGCGTCGAAAACTTTGTCAAGGAAATGCAGGAGCTCAGGGACAGAGGCGTTCCCGAGCCGAACGTCATCATTTCCGACCGCGCTCAGATTGTGATGCCGTATCACGTCGCCTTTGACTGCTATGAGGAGGAGCGTCTCGGAAAGAATTCCTTTGGCTCCACCAAGAGCGGTATTGCGCCCTTCTATTCCGATAAATACTCCAAAATCGGCTTCCAGATCAACGAGCTGTACGACGATCCCGATTCCCTTAAGGCGAAGATCCACCACGCGCTCGAGATCAAGAACGCCATCCTGGAGAACCTCTATCACAAGCCTGCCATCACCGAGCAGGAGATTTTTGACAAGCTGATGGAGTATAAGGAACTGCTGGCTCCCTATGTGGGCGATGCTTTCACCTTCCTGCATGATGCCGTCAAAGCGGGCAAAAATATACTTCTCGAGGGTCAGCTCGGCTCTCTCAAGGATACCGATTTCGGCATCTATCCCATGGTGACCTCCTCCAATACCATTGCGGGCTACGGCGCTGTCGGCGCGGGTATTCCGCCCTATGAGATCAAGGAGATCATCACGGTTGTCAAGGCGTATTCCAGCGCTGTCGGCGCGGGCGAATTTGTTTCCGAGATCTTCGGCGACGAGGCGGACGAGCTGCGCAGACGCGGCGGCGACGGCGGCGAGTTCGGCGCCACCACAGGCAGACCGCGACGCATGGGATGGCTGGATCTGGTCGCCACCCGTTACGGCTGCATGGTACAGGGCGCTACCCAGGTCGCGTTCACTGTTCTCGATGTCCTCGGCTATCTCGACGAGATTCCCGTGTGCGTCGGCTATGAGCTTGACGGCGAGGTGATTGATTACTTCCCGTCCACCACAAAGTTAAAGAGATGCAAGCCGATCCTCAAGAGGCTCAAGGGCTGGAAGTGCTCTATCTCGGGCATTAAGGAATATGATCAGCTGCCCAAGGAATGCCGTGAGTATATCGAGTTTGCGGAGAAGGAGATTGGTGTGCCCATTACCATGGTTTCCAACGGTCCTTCCAGAGACGATATTATTTACAGATAAGAACAAGGAGCTGTCTTATAGCGATATAAGACAGCCCGTTTATTTTCAAAAAGGGGATGGGTTAATTGCATCAGGAAACCGTTATTGTATTGGATTTCGGGGGACAGTATAACCAGCTGATCGCCAGAAGAGTCCGCGAGTGCAAGGTGTATTGCGAAATCTTGCCTTATACTGTCAGCATAGAAAAAATCAGAGAAATGAATCCCAGGGGCATCATATTCACGGGAGGCCCCAACAGCGTGTATGACGAAAGCTCACCGCACTACACCCCCGAGGTATTTGAGCTGGGGATCCCCGTCCTCGGCATCTGCTACGGCTGCCAGCTGATGGCGTATTCTCTCGGCGGCAACGTTGTTTCCGCGGCGGATGACGCTGTCAGCGAGTACGGTAAAACCGCGACGAGTTATTCAGTTGACAACCCTCTGTTTGAGGAACTGCCGCAGGAGGGCATTTCATGGATGAGTCACCGCGATTATATCAATCAGGTTCCCGAAGGCTTTCGTGTGATCGCCGCTACCGCGCATTGTCCCGTTGCCGCGATGGCGGATGAAAAGAGAAGGCTGTACGGCGTTCAGTTCCATCCCGAGGTAAACCACACGGAGAACGGAAAGATCATGCTGCGCAACTTCCTCTATAACGTCTGCGGCTGCAAGGGCGACTGGGAGATGGACAGCTTTATCGATACTACTGTTGCTCGGATTCGTGAACAGGTGGGGGATAAGGGCGTCGTGCTCGGACTTTCGGGCGGTGTTGATTCTTCGGTTGCCGCCGCTTTGATCAGCAGGGCGGTCGGCAAGCAGCTCACCTGCGTCTTTGTTGACCAGGGACTGATGCGCAAGGACGAGGGCGATTTTGTTGAACAGACCTTTACCAAGCTTTTTGACATGAACTTTGTCCGCATCAACTGTCAGGAGGAATTCCTCGGCAAGCTCAGGGGCATCACCGATCCTGAGGAAAAGCGCAATATCATCGGTACGGAGTTTTATAACGTATTCTGGAACCGAATCCGCGAGAGCTACGGCTCGGGCTTCTTTGCGCAGGGCACAATTTATCCCGACAGAATCGAGAGCGGCAAGGGAGACGCGGCGAAAATCAAAACGCACCACAATCAGGTGGGTGTTCCCAAGGATATCCACTTTGAGGATATTATCGAGCCGCTCAAGGATCTTTTCAAGGATGAGGTCAGAGCGGTCGGCGAGAAGCTCGGGCTGCCGCGCGACCTTGTCTGGAGACAGCCGTTCCCGGGTCCGGGTCTGGGAGTCAGAGTCATCGGAGAGGTGACAGCGGAGAAGGTCAGGATCCTGCAGGAAGCGGACGCGATCCTGCGCGATGAAATGGATCGCTGCGGCTACGCAGATCAGATGAGCCAGTTCTTCGCGGTGCTTCCCGGCGTCAGAACCGTCGGCGTCATGGGCGATTCACGCACCTACAGCGAGCTGGTCGCCATCCGTGCCGTCACCACTGACGACTTTATGACAGCGGACTGGGCGAAGATACCCTATGAGATTCTCGGCAGGGTTTCCAACCGAATCATCAACGAGGTCAGCCACGTCAACCGCGTGGTCTACGATATCACCTCCAAACCTCCCGGCACGGTGGAGTGGGA
>ONSE01000165.1 GCA_900320415.1 uncultured Eubacteriales bacterium | reverse complement strand
GAGGACTTTTTTACCCGCCAAGTCCTTCTCACGCGCAAGCTCGCGCAGGAGGTAGTCGCAGAGCGTCTGCTCCGAGGGCAGCTTGCCCTTGCCCGTGTCGCCGCACGCGAGATAGCCCTCGTCGGGCGGAATCACCGTCACGCCGCGCCGTTGCAGGGTCGCGAGGTTCTCCTGTACAGGCGCGCTCTCGAACATGTGCACGTTCATCGCGGGCGCGACCATCACGGGGGCCGTCACCGCGAGCAGGGTGGAGGTGAGCATGTCGTCGGCGATGCCGTACGCCATCTTCGCGAGGATGTTCGCCGAGGCTGGCGCGACAAGCACCGCGTCCGCGCGCTGCGCGAGCGCGATATGCGACACCTCGACGGGATAGGTGCGCTCAAAGGTATCGGTATAGCACCTGTTTTTCGTCAGCGTCTCAAAGGTGACGGGGGTGATGAACGGCGCGGCGTTCTGCGTCATGATGACGTGAACGTCTGCGCCCAGCTTGACGAGCATGCTCGCGAGATTGGCGATTTTGTACGCCGCGATGCTGCCTGTCACACCGAGCAGTATATTTTTTCCTTTCAGCATGGGGAATCTCCTTGTTTGTTTTTTTCTATCATACATCAACCGCATCAAAAAATCAATAAGAAAACGCCTATGGCAGAAGCCATAGGCGTTTGTTTGTTTGGAAAAATCATCCCTCGGAGGATTGCGCCGCGACGGTTGCAGCCGCGCCGTCGTCCTCTGCGGACGGTGCGAGGTTAAGGGTCTCGGTGATCTCGGCGTTGCCCTCGAGATCCTGATAGACCGTGACGATCGCGTAGTCGGAGGTCGGCTCCGCGGTAACGGTCGTCACCTTGCAGAGCAGCATGTAGTTGGTGCCCGCGACGACCTGTGTGCCGAGAAGCGCCTTTGCCTCGTAGCCCGCGCCCGTGAGTGTCTCGCAAGCCTTCGCGAGAGCTGCCTTTGCGTCGTCGGTGACGACGGGCGTTTCAGGCTCTCCGTAGGCGCCGTCGAGAGGTTCTTCGGCATCCTGGGACGCCGGTGCTGCGGAGCCCGTGAATTCCTGAGCACTTGTGATCTCGGCGTTGCCGTTGAGGTCCTCATAAATGGTCAGGAGCGCGTAGGTTGTCTTTGGATTTTCCGTAACGGGGGTCGCCTTGCAGAGGATCTTGTGGTTGGTGCCCGCGACGACCTGTGAGCCGAGATAGGCGACAGGCTCATAGGTCATGCCCGTCAGACCCTCGACCGCCTTGTTGAATACCGTCTTGACGTCGTCAGTCAGAACAGGGGAAGCCGCGTCGGTGTAGCCGCCTGTCAGCGGTGCTTCGGTGGTGGTCTGCGCAGCAGCCGCGGTGGTGGCTGCGTCTTTACCTGCTTCGGTTGCTGTTGTGGAGGAGGTCTTGCTCTGACCGCACGCGGCGAAAGAGCAGAGAATCAATCCGCTGAGGATGATGGCAAATAATTTTTTCATATTCATTCCTTCTTTCTGACGAATTTTTCATAATCGGGAACCGCTCCCCGTACCTTCATTGTATCATACAGAGGGAAAAAAGCAAGGGCTTTTGTGCAGATTTCGCAGAATCTTCCCGCGATGTTCACAATATCTTCATACCTGCGGACTGTTTTCCCAAAAATACGTTTCTGTGCGGGTCAGCGCTCAGAAAGGAGTATCGCTTGTCTCCGTTTTTGCTCAAAGCCGACTAATCGTCAAAGCTTGCGTTCAGGTTCTTCATGGCGTCGATTGTGATTTTGCAGCCGGGCTTAATGCTCTGCATGATGATTTTCATTGTGTTTTCGGGGACGGAAACACAGCCGCCTGTGTAGGGCTTTCTGTCTCCGAAGCAGTGGAAGAAAAACGCATAGCCGTTCTTGACTTCACACTCGGCGTTGTAGCCGAGATTCAGGACATATTGGTACTGATACTGATACTCCGTGATGTGCTCGCTTTCCTCGGTATCGAGATCCGGAACGTCTTTGGTGGATACAAGCTCGTTGAAGTGATTTTTTGGATCGCCCGACCAATAGTATGTATCATCGACCTTGGTGTATTCCATTGAGTATGGACGAAGCTTTCGGCATGTTGTCCGGCAAGGTGCAGATCATTTTTCTTGATATAGAGATGCCGGGCTTGAACGGTATCGAAGCTGCCCGCCTCCTGCAGAAGAAATATCCCTGTCTGAACGTCATATTTGTCACGGGACATCCCGAATACAGCCTGTCTGCGCATGGTGTATTTCCCAGCGGATTTTTGACAAAGCCTGTTGACGAGCAGGATATACGCCGTGCGGTTTCCCATCTTCGCTTCCCTGTTGCCGGCGCAGAGAGACCTCTGCGGATCAGGTGCTCTCCGTTTCCTGTTTTTGTAAATGAGAAACCGTTTGATTTCAAAAGCATTAAGACAAGTGAGCTTTTCGCATGAAGAATGGTTACAACAGAAAGAAAAGAATGAAGATATAGCGTAAAAAAGAAGGCAGGGAGCGGTAAACTTCCTGCCTTGAACCTAACGAACAATTCTGTCAACCTTACTGTTGAAATTCGGATAAGCATAGAAAAAGACAAATCCGAACCCATCTCCAACTGGGAGAAGGTTCGGATTATCTTCACTTGTCCTATCCGTACAAAAAAGATTTTTT
>ONSE01000164.1 GCA_900320415.1 uncultured Eubacteriales bacterium | reverse complement strand
CTGCACGTTTCCGCGACAGGCGTTCATCTTTTCGCACCATTCCCATTGGTAAGTGATCAGTGTAAGTGGTCAGTGTCAGCGGTCAGTGAATGAAACAGCAGCGTTTTTCTCACTGTCGTCAGGAACAGCTTGCAGCGGGGGATGACAAAGAGGAAACGTTTCGTTTCTGTCAAATTGACTGACCGCTTTCCCTGTCCACTGACCGCAAAAACCTCGGGCCCGGCGCAATGCCGAGCCCGATTCTATTCTATGGTATGTATTGGAAAATCATAGCCGTCCGCGAGCCGGAAGCGCTCCGCCGCGCCCTTTGTCAGCCACAGCTCTTCATTATCGTCCAGCAGAATAAACTCAAAGCCGCCCTTATCTTTCCAATAACGTTCCGCGTTTTCTCTGCCCATGACAAAAAGGGCGGTGGAGAGCGCGTCGCTTTGAAAGCCGCTGTCGGAAATCACCGTCACCGAAACGGTGCCGTTATCGACGGGATATCCTGTTTTCGGGTCGATGATGTGGCAGTAGCGTCTGCCGTTCTCCTCAAAATAGCGCTCATAGCTGCCCGAGGTGGCGATCACCTGATCCGACGCCTCCACCGCGCCGAAGTAGTTCGCGGTGTTCTCGGGATCACAGATGCCGACGCGCCAGGCAGCTCCCGAGGGCTTTTTCCCGACCGCCGCGACGGTTCCGCCGAGGTTGAGGATGCCTGAGGTCACGCCGTCCGCCTCCATCACACTCCGCGCTCTGTCGGCGGCAAAGCCCTTCGCTACCGCGCCGAGACCGATTTTCATATTCTCTCCGATCTCCGCGTAAAGAATCGGCGGTTCCGACTCCCTTGCGGAAAGACGGACCCCCTGATAGGACACGCTTTGCAGCAGCCTGTCGATGCTCGCCTGTCCGGGAACGCGGTAGTCCCTGCCGATAAAGCCCCACTCCTCCACGAGAGGATAGACCGAAATATCGAGGTATCCCTCCAGCTCGGCACAGGCGCCGAGCGACTTCTCCAGAAGCTCGTATGTCGTCCTGTCCGGCGTTACGCTCTTGGCGCGGTTGAGCCTGCCGATATCGCTGTCCTCCGCGGAGGCGGAAAGCAGTCCGTCGAGCCGCTCGATCTCGGCGCGGACGGCGGCGGCGGTTTCCTCACCGCCGCAGATCTCCACGTTCATAAAGGTGTCCATGCATTCAAAGCTCTCTCTCGCCGTCTGCGCGGGCGCGTAGGCGCAGCCCGAAAGCAGAAGAAGACAGGACAGAAAAGTCAGTAGTTTTTTCATAGATAACTCCAAAAAGAGGGACAGCGCCGCCGTCCCTCAATTCTATTTGGGAATCTCTGATAATTCAATTTCGTGCTTATGCGCGGTAAGGAATTCTTAGAGGTTCCCATTTATGATTTTTTCCACGCGGCGGGGATAAACACCAGCAGCAGCGGGAAAAGCTCGAGTCTGCCCGCGAGCATATCGAACATCAGCACGCACTTGGAGAAGGGCGTGAACATCTCATAGTTGCCCACAGGGCCGACCATACTCAGACCGGGACCCGTATTGTTGAGAGTCGCTGCGACGGAGGTAAAGCTCGTCAGGAAATCCCTGCCCTCGATGGAAACCAGCACGAAGCTGAGGAAGAAGATTGCGACATAAATCACCAGATAGACAGAGGTGCTGCGCATGGTGTCATGGCTGATTTTCTTGCCGTCCATCTTGACGGAGCGGACGTTGCGCGGATGCACGAGAAGGATAAATTCCTTCTTGACCTCCTTGAGCAGGAGAATGATACGCGAGAATTTAAAACCGCCGCCCGTGCTGCCCGCCATCGCGCCGGTGAAGGTGATCACGAGGATCAGCGCCTTTGACAGCTCGGGCCAGTGATTGACGTCCCCGATACCGAAGCCCGTCGTGGTGATGATCGACGAAACATAGAAAAAGCTCTGATGGAACGCCTCGTGAACGGTGGGGTACAGCGGCATGATGTTGAAGCCGATGACGATGGTGAACACGAGGACCGTGCCCGAGTACCACCACAGCTCCTCCATCTTGAACGCCTGACCGATCTTGCGCGAGATCAGGAGAATGTAAAAGCTGAAATTGACGCCGAAGAGCAGCATGAAAACCGCGATGACAGTCTGGAAATAGTAGCCCTCATAGGCGGCGATATTGGTATTTCTCACACCGAAGCCGCCGGTACCGGCGGTGGCGAAGCTGGTATTCACCGCGTTGAAGAGGTCCATGCCGCCGCAGAGGAGCAGAATGCATTCCAGCAGCGTCAGTCCGAAATAGATGCCGTAGAGCAGCAGCGCGTAGTGGCGCATTTTCGGCAGCGCCTTGCCCACGATCGGACCGGGGCTTTCGGCGCGCATGAGGTAGATATTCTGCTGACCGCCCAGCTTTGGGATCAGCGCGAGCAGGAATACGATAACGCCCATGCCGCCCAGCCAGTTCATCAGGCTGCGCCACATCAGCATACCGTGGCTGAGCTTTTCGACCTCGGGGAGGATCGTGGCTCCCGTTGTCGTGAAGCCGGAGACCGTTTCAAACAGCGCGTCCACATAGTGGGGGATCTCGCCGCTGAGGAAGAAGGGCAGCGCTCCCACAAACGAGAGCAGCACCCAGCTCAGCGCGGTGGCGCAGAAGCCCGCCTTCTGGTAGAGCACCATGTTTTTCGGTTTTTTGACCTTGACCGCCAGCACGCCCAGCAGGGCGCAGACGGCTCCGGTGATCAGGAAATACAGACCCTCGTGCTCACGGTAGACAAGCGAGGTGACGGTGCAGAGCTGCATCGCCGCGCCCTCGCAGATCAGGACCCAGCCGAGGATATATAAAATCAATCGCTTATTCATCTTCCCGGCCTCAACTCAGAATATCGTCGAGGTCGCTCAGACCCGTGTGCTTGGTGATCACAACGACCGAGTCGTCGGGAAGAATGACGTCCGAGCCGACGGGCAGGATCACCTTGCCCTTTCTCGCGATGCAGATCACCTGCAGCTCGTCCTTGAGGCTGAGCCTTGAGAGCGGCGTGTTGATCACGCGCGAGGTTTTTCTGGCGCGGAACTCCAGCGCCTCGACCCTCTCCTCGTGCAGCCTGTAGAGCGTCTCGACATTGCTGCCGAGTGAATTCTGCACCGCCCTGACATACCGCGCGATATACTCGCCCGCGAGCTTCTTGGGATGCACCACGCACTCGAGGTCGATCTGGTCGATAATGGAATCGAAATGGGCGTTGTTGACCTTGGTGATCATTTTCGCCTTTGACACATTCTTGACGTACATTGAGATGAGAATATTTTCCTCATCGTAGTCCATCAGCGCGGCGACGCCGTCGGTGTGCTCAATGCCCTCGCTGAGGAGCAGATCCTGATCCATGCAGTCGCCGTGGATGATCACCGCGTCGTGCAGCATTTCGGAAAGCTCGTCGCAGCGCTGCGCGTTTTTCTCGATGATCTTGACGTTCGCGCCCGCCTTGAGCAATCTCTGCGCGAGGTAGTAGGAAACCTTGCCGCCTCCGAGTATCATCACATCGCGGCTGCGTCCGATGTTGATCTCCGCCTTCTTGAAGAACCGCGCGGCAAGCTCGGGCTTGGAAACGACCGAAATGCGGTCGCCGCCGCGGATGACGAAGTCGCCGTTCGCGATGTAGACATCCTCGCCGCGCTCAACGGTGCAGACGCGCACCTTGCCGCGCAGGATGTCGATTTTGCTGATAGCCTTGCCGACAAGCGGACTGTTGTCGGGCACGTTCACCTTGATCAGCTCGACCATGCCCTTTGAGAAGCTGTCGATCTCGAGCGCGCCCGAAAAGCGCAGGAGGCGGCTGATTTCCACCGCCGCGGTCATCTCGGGATTGATGAACATGGAGAGGCCGAGGGTATCCTTGACGCGGAAGAGGTCCCTTGTGTATTCGGGGTTCCTCACGCGCGCGATGGTGTTCTGACATCCGCAGGCACGCGCCATCAGGCAGGTATAGAGGTTCACCTCGTCGCGCGCGGTGGCGGCAATGACCAGATCCGCGTCGCCCGCGCCGGCGTCGGCAAGCGTTTCATAGGTGGCGCCGTTTCCCTCAATTCCCATACCGTCGATCGAATCGGCAAGACGCGTCACGGCGTTGCGGTTGATGTCAACCACAACGATATCGTGTCCCGCGAAATTCAGCTCCGTGGCGATCGAGGTGCCGACCTTGCCACAGCCAACAATAACAATTTTCATAGAGAACCGTCATATCCTTTTTCAGGGAATCTCTAATCATTCAATTTCGTGCTTATGCGCGGTAAGGAATGATTAGAGGTTCCCTTCAGTTATATATAGAAAGATGATACACCTTTTTTCATCAAAAATCAATACGGTAAGACATTTTTTATTGCAATGTATATAGGAAATGTGATACTATATACTTAAATCACTGACAGAAACAGCAAAGGGAGGCAAACTATCATGCTATTCATCGAATACCCCAAATGCACCACCTGCCGCAAGGCGAAGAAATACCTCGACGACCGCGGCGCGGACTACACGGACAGAGATATCAAATCCCGGAATCCCTCCTATGAGGAGCTGAAGGACTGGGCGGCACGGAGCGGACTGCCGCTGAAAAAGTTCTTCAACACGAGCGGAATGCTCTACCGCGAGCAGAATCTCAAGGAGCGTCTGCCGCAGATGACAGAGGAGGAGCAGCTGCGCCTTCTCGCGACCGACGGAATGCTGGTCAAGCGCCCGATCCTCGTGACGGAGGGCAAGATCCTCGTCGGCTTCCGTCAGAAGGAATGGGACGCGTTTTTCGGGGAGGACGCGCAATGAAACGGGACAACTATATTTCGTGGGACGAATACTTCATGGGCGTCGCGCTGCTCGCCGCGAAGCGGAGCAAGGATCCCAACACGCAGGTCGGCGCCTGCATCGTGGACAGCAACAACATCATTCTTTCCACGGGCTACAACGGCTTTCCCTACGGCTGCTCCGACGACGTCTATCCGTGGGAGCGGACGGGCACGGACACCAAATACAGCTATGTCGTCCACGCGGAGCTGAACGCGATCCTCAACGCGCGCGGCAAGAATCTCAAGGGCGCGCGTCTCTATGTTGATCTCTTTCCCTGCAACGAGTGCGCCAAGGCGATCATCCAGTCGGGCATTGCCGAGGTGGTCTACCTCTACAACAAGTACGCCGATTCCGCCGCCACCGCGGCGTCGCAGCGGATGCTGACCTCGGCAGGTGTGAAGCTGACGCAGTTCCGGGCGAGCGTGGACACCATCACGCTCGATTTCAAGGCGAACGAATGAGCGGCAGGCTGGAGCGTCAGTTCGGGTTCGCGCTCGAGGCTGACAAGGAAAAGACCATCCTCCGTCAGACGCTGCTCTCCGACGGCAGCCGCAAGGAGAACGACGCGGAGCACGCGTGGCACGCCGCGCTGATGTGCGTGCT
>ONSE01000162.1 GCA_900320415.1 uncultured Eubacteriales bacterium | reverse complement strand
TTTTCCGAAAAACACTTTACTTTGATAAACTGTTAATATATAATAACAGAGTGTGCTTTTAGTACAAAAACATAATATTTGGAGGAAAAAGATTTATGAAAAAGATTCTCGCACTGCTCATGGCGGGTGCCATGGCTGTAACGGCATTTGCGGGCTGCGGCTCTGCGGAAAAGAAGGATTCCGACTGGGGATACATCTCCGGCAAGGGCAAAATGACGATCGGCATCACCTACTTTGAGCCGATGAACTACAAGGACGAAAACGGCAAGCTCACAGGCTTTGAGACAGACTTTGCGACGGCTGTCTGCGAGGAGCTGGGCGTTACCCCCGAGTTCCAGGAAATCGAGTGGGATTCCAAGGAGATCGAGCTCAACGCCAAGACCATCGACTGCATCTGGAACGGCCTGACCATCACCGAAGAGAGAGAGAAGAACATGAGCATCTCCCTTCCCTATATGGCAAACAAGCAGGTAATGGTCGTCAAGGCGGAGAACGCGGACAAGTACAAGACCGCCGAGGATATGAAGGACGCCAAGGTCGTTGCCGAGGCAGGCTCCGCGGGTGAAGAGGTCGCCAAGGGCGAGGATTTCTTCAAGGAAGCGAAGTACACCCCTGCCGATTCCCAGACGAAGTGCCTCCTCGAGGTAAAATCCGGCACCTCTGACGTTGCCGTTATCGACTATGTCATGTCCATCGGCACGCTGCGCGCAGGCTCCGATTACGCCGACCTCAAGGTAGTGGAGGATCAGGAGTTCTCTCCCGAGGTCTACGGCATTGCCTTCAGAAAGGGCAGCGACACCACCGAAAAGGTAAACGACACCATTATGAAGCTGTATACGGACGGCAAGCTCCAGGAAATCGCGAAAAAGTACAACCTTGAGGAGCAGATCCCCAAAATCAACAACACCGAGAAATAATGGATCAGTTTTGGAATATCACGCTGGAACTGCTGGAGGGCTTCGGACAGAACTGTATGCTTTTCGGTCTGACGCTGCTGATGGCGATTCCGCTCGGCTTAATCATTTCCTTCGGCTCACGGTCGAAATATGTCCTCATCAAGGCGCCCGTGAGAACCTTTATCTGGATCATCCGCGGCACGCCGCTCATGCTCCAGCTGTTTGTCGTGTTCTATCTGCCCTCGCTGGCGTGGGGGATTTCCTTTGACCGCATGACGGCGGCGATTATCGCCTTCGTGATCAACTACGCGGCGTATTTCTCCGAGATCTTCCGCGGCGGCATCGAGGCGATCCCCAAGGGACAGTATGAGGCGGGTCAGGTCCTCGGCATGACCAAGAGCCAGATCTTCTTCAAGATCGTCCTCATGCAGGTGGTCAAGCGCATTGTCGCGCCCATGAGCAACGAGATTATCACGCTCGTCAAGGACACCTCGCTCGCGCGGGTGATCATGGTGCCCGAAATGCTCAAGGCGGCGGAGCGCTTCACCATGCAGGGTCTGATCTGGCCGCTGTTCTACACGGGCGTATTCTTCCTGCTGTTCAACGGCGGACTGACGCTGCTCTTCTCCTATTTTGAGAAGAAGCTCGATTATTACAAGGGCTAAGGGGGAGAGACTATGGCTATGCTAAAGGCAGAAAACATACAGAAGAGCTTCGGCAGGACCGAGGTTCTCAAAAACATCAGCTTTTCGCTCGAAAAGGGCGAGGTGCTCGCCATCATCGGCTCCTCGGGCTCCGGCAAGACCACGCTTTTGCGCTGTCTGAACTTTCTGGAGATGCCGCAGAGAGGCAGGATCACCGTCAACAACGAGGTGCTCTTTGACAGCAGCGAAACGGCCAAAAAGAACGACCTGGATGTGCGCAAAAAAAGGCTGCATTTCGGACTGGTGTTCCAGAGCTTCAATCTCTTTCCGCAGTACAAGGTGATCGAGAATATCACGCTGGCTCCCACGCTTATGGCAAAGGAGCAGCTGCGTGAGAACGGCGGGTACTACGGCGCCACGACCATGAGGCAGGCGCAGGAGCGGATCGCGGAGGAGGCGGAGAGCCTTCTGCGCAAGGTGGGACTCTATGAAAAGCGCGATTCCTACCCGGGAGAGCTGAGCGGCGGACAGCAGCAGCGCGTTGCCATCGCGCGGGCGCTCGCGCTCAAGCCCGACATACTCTGCTTTGACGAGCCGACCTCGGCGCTCGACCCCGAGCTGACGGGCGAGGTGCTCAACGTCATCAAGGGACTGAAAAGCTCCGACAGCACGATGATCGTCGTCACACACGAAATCGGCTTTGCCCACGACGTCGCCGACCGCATCATCTTCATGGACGGCGGTCTGATCGAGGAAGAGGGAACGCCGCAGCAGGTGATCGACAACCCGACAAGCGCCCGCACAAGGGAATTTCTCGCGCGCTTCAAGCAGTTCGGCGATTGATCAATACCGGTATTTGACATTACGGGAGACAGCTTCGGCTGTCTCTCTTTTTTGATGGGAAATTACCACATAATGAGAATGTACCGCCCGTCGCTTTTTTATCAATCAGCTATTGAAAAGCGTGAGTGAAAATGTTATAATAACCATAATTATGTGATAGAATGAGTATACGTGTATGAATTGGGAGGTTTTGGAATGGCTGTCAAGGTAACGCTTTTGAATTATACGCCGAATCCCGAGCAGACGGTAGCGATGGCGGCGAAGCTCTGCTACTCGCCGTCGGGCATCGAGGATATCCGCGACGGACTGACCGAGGAAAAGACCGCCTCGTTCATTGAGATGCTTGCGGATCTGGGACACGCCAGCCCGACCGAGCACGTTTCGTTCACCTTCGGCATCGAGGGCATATCGCGCGCCTGCTCTCATCAGCTGGTGCGGCACCGCATCGCTTCCTACAGCCAGCAGTCGCAGCGCTATGTGGACGGCACCAAATTTGACTTTGTCACGCCGCCCGAGATCGAGAAAAACGAGAAGGCGCTCGCCGCCTTCAACAGGGTGATCGCGCAGCAGACAGAGGCGTACCGCGAGATCCGCGACGCTCTGGTGACGGGATATATCCGCGAATTCACGGGTGACGGCGAGACCGGCGACGAAGCGCTGACAGAGCGCTTCCGCGCGGAGAACAAGAAGCACTTCGCCGCCTTTGTCAAGAAGGCGAACGAGGACGCGCGCTTTATTCTGCCAAACGCCTCCACCACCAAGATCGTCTGCACCTTCAACGCGAGGAGCCTGGCGAATTTCTTTGCCCACCGCTGCTGCAACCGCGCGCAGTGGGAGATCCGCGAGGTGGCGGAGCAGATGCTTCTGCTGTGCCTTGATGCCGCGCCGCACCTGTTCAAGAACTGCGGCCCTTCCTGCCTGTTCGGACCCTGTCCCGAGGGCGCGATGTGCTGCGGAAAAACCAAGGAAGTCCGTGAAAAATACGGAAGAGGGTGACGTCATGGGAAAGATCATTGTGATTGAAGGTCTTGACGGCAGCGGCAAGGCGACACAGACCAAGCTGCTGTACGAAAGGCTGACCGCTCAGGGGAAAAAGGTGCGCAGGCTCGAGTTTCCCGACTACGGAAGCCCGAGTGCGGCTCTGGTAAAAATGTATCTGAACGGTGACTTCGGCGAAAGACCCGAGGACGTCAACGCTTACGCCGCCTCGGCGTTTTACGCTGTGGACAGGGCGGCGAGCTTTTTGAAGGACTGGAAGCGCGGCTATCAGGACGACACCGTCTTTCTCTGCGACCGCTACGCTACCTCGAATATCATCTACCAGATGGCGAAGGTGCCCCCCGGGGAGCGGGACGCGTTCATCGCGTGGCAGGCGGATTTTGAATATGACAAGCTGGGACTGCCGCGTCCCGACGCCGTGCTCTACCTGGATGTGGAGCCTGAGGTTTCACAAAGGCTGATGGAAAAGCGCTACGGCGGCGATAATTCGAAGAAGGATTTACATGAAAGCAATCTGCGGTTTCTGCTGAGCTGCCGTGAGAGCGCGCTCTACGCGGCGGAGCACTGCGGCTGGACGATGATCAGCTGCTGCGAGGTCGGCGATATCAAGCCGATCGAGGTGATCGCGGAAGAGATTGAAAAGGCGTTGAAGAATATTTTATGATAGATTTCCGCTATCTGGAGAAATCACAAATAAATGAATACAAGCAATATTATGACTATAGCGCGGCGCTGGGCTGCGAGTTCAACTTCGTCAGCGCGTATCTCTGGTCAAAGGAATATGACCTGAAGGTCGCGGTCATCGACGGGACGCTGATCAAGGCGTATTTCCGTGAGAACGGCACGGTCTGGGGGTATTGTATGCCCTCGGGCAGGAATGTCACGGGAGCGCTGGAGGCGGTGTTCGCCGACGCGGAGGAGCGCGGCGGAAGAGCCTGCTTCGGCTATCTCTCACAGAGGGAGCGCGACGCGCTTGAGTCACTCTGCCCCGGCCGCATCGACTTTGAGCGGAGCGAGACCACACAGGACTATATCTATTTTTCCGAGGATCTGGCGAAGCTGGCGGGAAAGAAGTACCACGCCAAGCGCAACCACATCTCGAAATTTTACCGCGCTTATCCCGACGCTTACGTGCGTGATCTGACGCCTGAGAACCGCGGCGACGCGCTTGCGGTCGTTGAGCGGTGGTGCGCGGAAAACGCCGTCAGGCATATCGACCACGCCGAATACGGTGTGATTGCCGAGGCTCTTGACAATCTGGAGCTGCTGCAAATGCGCGGCGTGATCCTCTATGCCGGCGGGCAGCCGGCCGCCATGGCGCTGGGCAGCGAGATCTCGCCGCTTTGCTTTGACGTCAACTTTGAAAAAGCGCTGAAGGCGTACGAGGGCAGCTACGCGGTGATCAACAACGAATTCGCGAAGCGCCTGACAGCTTACCGCTATATCAACCGCGAGGAGGATCTGGGACTGGAGGGTCTGCGCAAGGCAAAGCTGTCCTATCATCCCGCGATTATTTACGACAGGTATAACGGAGCGGCGCGATGGTAAGATATGAGATCGCGGACAGCCGCGACATTCCCGCGTTGAAGCGCCTTTGGCTTACCTGCTTTGAGGAGAAGCCCGAGGCGGCGGATTTGTTTTTTGAAAAGGCGCTGCCCTTTTCCCACGCCTATAAGGCGGAGGAAAATTCAAAAATCATCGCGGCGGTCTATCTGACGGACTGCACGCTCAACGGAGCGCGCGCACACTATCTCTGCGGCGCGGCGACGCTGCCGGGTTACCGGAACAGGGGCGTAATGAGCGGATTGATCTGCTTCGCCCTCGCGGACGCGGAGAAAAGGGGAGACGCTTATTCCGTCCTCTTTCCCGCAGACGAAGGACTGTACCGCTTCTACGCGCGGCTGGGCTATGAGAGCCGCTGTGGGATCAGGCGCACCTGCCTGCGCCGTGAAGGCGAGCGGGGTATGGCAGAGAACGGCTTTCCCGCGGACACCGACGCCCTGCAAAAGGCCTGCTTCGGCAGGGACTTTCTGCTGTGGCGGCGCGAGCTTCTGACGTTTGCCTCGGACTACTACGCGGTGTACGGGATCCGGACCGTCAGCTCGCCTCACGCGATGGCGATATATGAAATGGAAAACAACACGGCGTATGTGCTGTACGCCGTTTACGATACAATGGAAGCGTTAAAAAACCTGCTTTTCACGGTAAAAGCGGAACAATATATACTCACACAGGCGGGCGGCGACGAGCCGTACGGCATGATTCGTCCGCTCGGGAACAACCCACTGCCCGATGAGGTGTTCATCGGCATAACCCTGAATTGAAAGGAGCAGCTTATGTTTTATTTGTTTTTGGCGGAGGGCTTTGAGGTAACGGAGGCGCTTGCGGCGCTGGATGTTATGCGCAGAGCAAAGCTCAGCGTGCAGACCGTCGGCGTGACGGGCGAGTATGTCACCAGCTCACACGGAGTGATTGTCAAGTCCGATATTCCCGTCAGCGACGTCAGCCTTGACGACGCCGAGGGCGTGATCCTTCCCGGAGGAATGCCCGGAACGCTGAATCTTGAAAAGAATGAAAGGGTCATCGAGTGCGTCAAGCACTGCTACGAAAACGGTAAAATCACCGCCGCCATCTGCGCCGCTCCCTCGATTCTCGGCCATCTGGGAATCCTCTGCGGCAGGCAGGCGACCTGTTTCCCGGGCTTTGAGAATGAGCTGATGGGCGCGAACTATACCGCCTCCCATGTGGAAACGGACGAGCACGTCATCACCGCCAAGGGCGCCGGCTGCGCAATTGAGTTCGGCCACGCGATTGTGAGTCTCGCGCTGGACAAGGCGGCTGCCGACAGCGTGATTGAGGCGATGCAATGCCTTTGATGAACGTCAGGGAGCGCAAGCGCGCTCTGCGGGCGCAATTTAAGAGACTGCGCGCGGAGTGTCCCGCGCAGCTGAAACGCGAGATGGACAAAAAGCTCTTTGAGCGGTTTGTGTCGCTGGAGGAGTACGCGGCGTGCGACACGCTGTTCGCCTATATATCGGGAGAAATCGAGTGCGACACCTCCGCGATCATTCTGCGCGCGCTGGCGGACGGCAAGCGCATCGCGGTGCCCAGGTGCGCCGAGAGAACGAATGAAATCAGCTTTTATTTCATAAACTCCTACGATGACCTC
This sequence comes from uncultured Eubacteriales bacterium, assembly GCA_900320415.1. GTDB lineage: Bacteria > Bacillota > Clostridia > Oscillospirales > Acutalibacteraceae > Ruminococcoides. The sequence continues at coordinate 104 of ONSE01000162.1, read as the reverse complement.
GAAAAGGGGAAGTACGGCATTTTGGAGCCGAAAACCGAGGTCTGCGAGAGGGCAGAGGATTTCTCGCGCGGACTCTGTCTCGTCCCGGGGCTGAGCTTTGATTT
>ONSE01000245.1 GCA_900320415.1 uncultured Eubacteriales bacterium | reverse complement strand
GCGTCATAAATCCAGCCTGTGGAGTCGGAGCAGGTGACGACGTTTGCGCCAAGCTCCTGCGCCTTCTGTATCGCGTAAATCGCTACATTGCCCGCGCCTGAAACACACACGGTCTTGCCCTTGATGTCAATGCCGTTTGTTTTCAGCATCTCATTGGTGAGGTAGAGAAGTCCGTAGCCTGTCGCCTCGGTACGCGCGAGGGAACCGCCGAAGCTCAGACCTTTTCCTGTGAGGACGCCCTCGTATACATTGCGAAGTCTCTTGTACTGACCGTACATGAAGCCGATCTCTCTCGCACCGGTGCCGATATCTCCCGCAGGGACGTCGGTGTTGGCGCCGATATGTCTGCAAAGCTCTGTCATAAAGCTGTTGCAGAAGCTCATGATCTCATTATCGCTCTTGCCCTTCGGGTCGAAGTCGGAGCCTCCCTTGCCGCCGCCGATCGCAAGACCGGTCAGAGAGTTCTTGAAAATCTGCTCAAAGCCAAGGAACTTGATGATTCCGATATTTACGGACGGATGCAGACGGATACCGCCCTTGTAGGGTCCGATGGCGGAGCTGAACTGAACGCGGTAACCTGTGTTGACGTGAACCTGCCCGTTGTCGTCAATCCACGGAACGCGGAACTTGATCTGACGCTCAGGCTCACAAAGACGCTCCAGCAAAGCGAGCTTCCTGTACTTTTCCTCGTTTGCGTCGATGACAGGGCGAAGTGAGTTCAGAACCTCGTCCACAGCCTGCAGAAACTCAGGCTCGTTTGAGTTTTTCTCTTTTACTACTGCCAGTACTTCATCAACATACGACATAGTTTTTTCCTCCCAGATACTTTGAATGTTTATCCTTACCCTTACCGCCTTAGCGTATAAAGATGTTTGACGTTATTTCAAAAAAGCGCAAAAAAACAAGGGCGTCCCGGACTTTTGTGTCCGAGACGCCCTTGCCTCAGCTCTTTGCATTATACGCCCTATTATTTGATTTGTCAAGGGCTGATTGAAAAAATTTCTGGTGTTATACATTGTCAAATTATGTCTGAATGATCAGTGCGGAATCGGATACAGCGAAAAAATAAAAAAATAGGGGTTGACAAAGAGCAAAACGTGTGCTAGTATATTTGCAGAGCAAAGGTGTTCATTTGAGATTCAGAGCAATCTCGGATGGCACCTTTTCGTTTTTCCGTTTTCCGGTATAAAAGCAAGGGTGCGAAAAACCGCCCGCGGCTTCATTCACGATATCATTTTATGGACAATGGCGTTCATTTAGGGGAATCCTGAGTGTCGCCATTTTTTATTTATCGGGACTTAACAGTCAGAACGGCGAAATAAACGAGTCGCTCACAGCTTTCTCTACCATGTAGGAAACGAGGTAGAAAAATGACAAAAACAGAACAGGAATTGATGACATACATCGAGGAAGAAGATGTAAAATTTATCCGTCTTGCTTTCTGCGACGTATACGGTGTGCAAAAGAATATCTCCATTCAGCGCAGCGAACTGGCGCGGGCCTTTGAAAAAGGGATCGCGATAGACAGCTCCGACATTTACGGTATCGGGGGCGGCTGCGGAGGAGAGGTGTGGCTTCACCCGGAGCCGGACACCATTACTATACTGCCCTGGCGGCCGGAGCATGGCAGGGTTGTGCGTATGTTCTGTACGCTGACCTGCTCCGACGGCACCCCTGTTGAGACAGATACCCGTGCGTTACTGCACAGCGCGGTGCGCTACGCCCACTCAAAGGGATATCGCTTTAATTTTAAATCCGAGCTGCAGTTCTATCTTTTCAAGATGGACGACAACGGAGAAAGCACCAGAATCCCCTATGACAACGCGGGCTGCATGGATATCGCCCCTCTTGACAAGGGAGAGAACGTGCGCCGGGAAATTTGCCTGACGCTCGAGCAGATGGGCATAAAACCGGAAAGCTCCCACCATGAAGCGGGGCCGGGACAGAACGAGATTGATTTCCGTTACGCGGATCCGATCACAGCCGCCGACAACACGGTCACTTTTCTGGGCGTCGTGCGCACGCTTGCCGCGCGGAACGGCCTGCACGCCGATTTTTCTCCGCAGCCGCTCAGGAATAAGGCGGGCTCTGCGCTTCACATCACTGTATCTGTTAAAGCAAATTCAGGGGAAGATGTTACGGATCCCGCCATCGCGGGAATCCTGTACAATATAGCCGGAATGACGGTATTTCTCAACCCGACTGCACATTCTTTTCAGCGCTTCGGACAGCATAAGGCACCAAAATATATCGCGTGGTCGGAAAGGAATCGCACGCAGCTGATTTCCGCCCGAATCAACGAAAACGGGATCCGATGCGCGCAGCTGCGCTCGCCTGATCCCGAGGCAAATCCGTACCTTGCATACGCGCTGATCATCTATGCGGTTTTAGACGGCATTGACAATCAGAGAGCTTTACCCGAACCCGTCGATGATGACGTCCTGCAGTCTCGGAGTAAAATGAAAGAGGAACCTGCACTTCTTCCCGACAATCTGGAAAAGGCTCGCGCAGAAGCAAAATCATCACATTTTATTCAGCGTTTCGTTCCCACGTCCGTAATCCGGCTTTACTGCGCAGACTAGGCTTCTGCGGTTAAAAGGAGAAAGGAGAGCGGATTTGGTTTTTGTGGAACATCATTACAGAATGCTGTTGGTTTCGTCCAGAGAAACATTTATCAAAGAAGTAAGTGCTCTCCTGCAAGGCAGCCCGTACCAGACAGACAGGTCGCGCAGCGCCTCTGACGCGCGCTGCAAGATGCTTGAAAATCCCTATGATATTATCATCGTCAACGCACCGCTGAGCGATGAGTTCGGTTCCCGCCTCTGCATTGACGCGAGTAGGAACAACGGAACGATCGCGGGTCTTTTTGCCGCCAATGATACCTACGAGGAAATCTACGCAAAGGCATCGGTTCACGGCGTCTTTGTCATTCACAAGCCGACTTCAAGGATTCTTGTGACGCAGGCGCTTTCTCTGATGGTATGCGCGCGGGAGCGCTTGCGAACGGTCGAAAAGAAAGCGGTAAAAGCCGAAAGCAAGCTGGATGAAATCCGTATTGTCAACAAAGCAAAGTGGATGCTGATCGACCACGAGGGTCTCAGCGAGGCAGAGGCTCACCGATATGTGGAAAAATCGGCGATGGACGCGGGCATCACCAAAAGGGTTGCGGCGCAGATTATTATTGACAGTTATCTCAAGTGAGTACAGATATTCTCTTACCATTGCAGGGTATGGTCCATCACGCTCATCAATACCCTGCCCCTTAATTTGCTATCCTTACCGGATAGGCTAACATATGACAACGCAGTGGCGTATCTCCTTTGGGGATGCGTCATTGTGTTTTTAGAGGCTTGCTTCAAGTTCGGTCATTGCCTGCCGGTAAAAAGAAACACGGAACACCCCCGAGGGTGTTCCGTGTTTTCGTGGTGCCGGTGACCGGACTCGAACCGGTACGGTATCGCTACCGGCGGATTTTGAGTCCGCTACGTCTGCCAATTCCATCACACCGGC
>ONSE01000159.1 GCA_900320415.1 uncultured Eubacteriales bacterium | reverse complement strand
TAATTTGATATTATAAACTACAATGTAATAAGTAATATTTATTCAAAGTAGCAAGTTTGCATCATTGGCAATGTATTACTTTAAACGCAATGAGGGTTGGATATGGCTTTTGACAAAGACGCCATAGGTGTTTTTCAACATAATGCAAAAGATTTCGACGGCTTTCAGGTTGTCCTGCTTTCTGAAACCGATCGGATGTGTTCGCTGCGGCTATCAAAATATGTTGATGGGATTATCACGTTTCCACCTGAGATAAGCAAAAATATTCCGGTTCAGTTTGAAGCGATAGACGGCAAATGGAACGCACGTTGCTCGCAGAAAATCAAAATGCTCAACAGCGTGGGAATCGAATGCACCGCGTTGCTGCTATACGATCGTCAGCTGATTCCAATAAAACACAGCGCCCACAGGTGCTTTTTGTATATTGAACAAATCAACGAAACCGACATCGTTTTCAGAAACTATTCGCTGTCAGGTGTATCTGAGATAACGATTGGGCGCATGGACGATAATGATATTGCCTGCGCAAATGGCTTGGTTTCCAGTTACCATGCGGTCATCAAGCGGATAGGAGCTTCACGATGGATCATTACGGACAGTGGCAGTGCCAACGGTGTTTTTGTGAACGGAACTAAAATCGAATCGTCTGATTTGCTGCTTGGAGATAAGGTGTATATTATCGGAATGCAGATCATTATGGGTGTCGGCTTCATCTCCGTCAACAACAACCGATCGATCAGGATTTCCAATAAGCTGAAGCGAGTGGATCATACCATACAAATTAAAAATCAGGAGATTACTTACCGTACACAGCAGGAATATGATTCGATTTTTAATCGGCTGCCACGACGAAGAATTGCTTTCACTCCGCAGAAAATAACTGTTGAGCCCCCCCCTCTTTCCATGAGAAATAACCAGATTCCTTTCTTGCTGCGCATGGGAGGCTCTATGGTTATGGGAGGAACATCTGCGCTGACGGGAAACTACGCGACTTTGCTCAGTACAGTCGCTTTCCCTATGCTTACACAGAGATATACAGAAAAGCAGCGCAAAGAGTATGAAGAAAAAAGGGTTGAAACCTACACAGCCTATCTCACCGATTTGCAAAACAAAATCATCAAAGAGAAAAAGTATGAAGAATATGTTTTGAATATTAATTATCCGAAAGTCAACGACTTGCTTTCCTATCCTTTCACAAAAAAACAGCTGTGGGAAAGACGAAAAAGTGATGATGATTTTCTGCTAATTAGAATTGGATACGGCAATCTCTCTCTTATTTCAGAGATTGAATACCCGAAACGAAAGTTTGAAATCGATGCGGATGAATTGGAAAATGCCATGTACCGCATTGCGGAATCAAACGTCAAGATCGAAAACGTTCCGATTTTGACTTCGATTGTCACGAACAATATATGCGGTTTTTCCGGAGTCCGCCGCAATTTGTTCTCCTTTATTGAACGCTTCATCCTCCAGATTTCGATACTGCATAGCTATGATGAAGTAAAACTAATTTTTTTAATCGACAAGGATGAACTTGAAAAAAATATCAGTTATATCAAATATCTGCCGCATACATGGGACGATAACAGAAACATCCGATTTATTGCGACAAATTCAGGTGAGGCTTATCAGATCGGCGAGTATCTAAGACAGTCGATAGAGCCCGATTTTAAGAATTCCGCCAATCTGACCTTGAAGGACTATTTGCAACAACGTCCGTATTTTGTGATTTTTGCGTTTGACAAACGCTTGCTGGACAGCATGGAGTTCATTAAGGAGTTAATACAAAAAAACAAAAACTACGGAGTGTCTGTTCTCACTATTTTTGAAGAGATGCCGAAGGAATGCTCGCATATTTTTAATATCAACGGAGTGGATCAAAATCATCTTGTCTTTCTGAAGGATATTGATTCCGAATCAGACAATTTTTCTATCGATTATGTGGATACAGTTTTGGCGCAGAAAAGCATGAGCGCGATTTCCAATATCAACATTAAAGGAACAAACAATGCTTTTTCGTTGCCGAAATCCATATCTTTTCTGGAAATGTTCAATGTAGGAAAAATTGAGCATCTGAATCCCCAAAAGAGATGGAACGAAAGCAATCCAATTCAGTCTCTGGCGGCGCCAGTCGGAATTGGCACAGACGGCAATCTCTTCTATTTGGATCTGCACCAGAAGTATCAGGGACCGCACGGTTTGGTTGCGGGTATGACGGGCTCGGGAAAAAGTGAATTTCTGATTACCTATATTCTTTCAATGGCGGTTAATTACCATCCTGACGAGATTGCTTTTGTGCTGATCGACTACAAAGGCGGCGGTTTGGCGGGAGCCTTTGACAATCCCACAAAAGGAATCCATTTACCGCATTTGATTGGTACAATCACCAATCTTGACGGCTCAACTATTCAGCGTTCAATCATTTCGATACAAAGCGAGCTGCTTAGGCGGCAGAGAGCGTTTAATAAGGTCAAAGATATCAATAACGAAGGCACTATGGATATCTATACGTATCAGAGGCTGTACCGCAACGGAACGGTCAAGGATCCCATGCCGCATCTATTTATCATTTCTGATGAGTTTGCTGAGCTTAAACAGCAGCAGCCCGAATTTATGGACGATTTGATTAGTATAGCCAGAATCGGAAGAAGTCTGGGCGTACACCTGATTCTGGCGACACAGAAGCCGTCAGGAATCGTAAACGATCAGATCAGGAGTAACACAAAGTTTCGTATCTGCCTGAAGGTTCAGGACAGAAACGACAGTACGGATATGTTGAAAAGACCAGAAGCAGCAGAAATCAAGGAGACAGGCAGATTCTATCTCCAAGTCGGATATAACGAGTTTTTTGCGCTGGGACAATCCGCATGGTGCGGCGCCGACTATGTGCCGAGCGACGAGGTGGTAATTAAAAAGGATGATTCGATTCAGTTCATTGATGCCATCGGCTCGAATATCCTCGAGGTTAAACCGCCGAATAGTAAAGACAACGCGAGCGGCAATCAGTTGACAGCGGTTGTGAATCTGTTGTCACAGATTGCCGATACACAGAATATCAGACCGAAGCAATTATGGGAAAACGAGCTGGCAGGCGTAATCGATCTGTATGCTTTGCAAAAGGAATATCAGCTGAAAAAAAACGCTGAGTATTTATCCCTTTTGCTGGGCAAACTGGATGATCCCAAAAACCTGAAGCAGTTTCCATTGCTATTCGACCTAACGCATTGTCAGAACCTTCTGATCATCGGCTCTCAGGGAAGTGGAAAAAGCTATCTCGTTCAGAACATGATTTACTCCCTGCTGGACTCATACAGTCTTGACAAATTCCACTTCTATGTGCTGGATTATTCAAGTAGAATCTTCAAGGTATTTCACTCTCTGCCCAATTGCGGCGGAGTGCTGTATGACGAGGATTACGAGTCGCTGGATACTTTCTTTGAAATCATAAACCACATTGTAGCGCAGAGAAAACAGCTATATTCCGCGCTTGAGGTGGAAAGCTATGACGCTGCAAACGCAATCTCGCCGTTGCCAGTGATTTTAGTAATCATTGACAACCTCGCGGAAATGTCGAATTCCAAAATCGGAGAAAGGCATTTTTATCAGCTGGGCAACTATATCAGAGAAAGCGCCAGCTATGGTATCAAGTACATCATAACCTGCGGACAACTAGGCGACTTGAACTCACGCATGAGATACTCGATTGACGCTTGCATCGCACTAGGCTTGAAAGACAAATATGCCTATAGCGACGCCTTGGGTTGCAGAGTAGAGTACGTTCCTTCCAATATTCCAGGAAGGGGGTTGTTCAAATACGAAGAAAAACCGCTGGAACTTCAGCTATGTATGTATTTTTCGAAGCTCTCGGAGAAAGACCGCATCTTGAAAATTAAGCAGAAAACGGAAGAGGTGCTTAAGAATGCTCAGCCAGGCTGCCAGGCGGAAAAACTGCCGGTGGTTTCCGAAACCTCGACCTTTGAGCAGTTTTGTAGCCAGTTCAAGCGCGGACGAATTCCGCTGGGATATTCAAAAAAGGATGGAAAACCTGTTTCGATCCCGTTGAAGCAGCTGTCATGCCTCGGAGTATATATCGGCAATTCCGCCGGAAAAGTCCCGCTTATGGAAAACTTCCTTTATGCTGCCAAAATCGAAAGTATGCAAACGATTGTGATCAAAAAAAGCATGGAGAGCTTCTTTGATTCTCCTTCAAAGCCCGAGATGAGGTCCGATATAAGAATCATAGAGCCTACGGAAAAAACACTAGATCTGTTCTGGAATGAGCTGGTAGCTGTCATGAATGAAAGAAAAGCCATAATTGATGAGTACTGCTTTTCCCACGGTCTTGACAACAATGACCCCGGGGCGTATCAAACCTATTATAAACATCTGGTTTCTAACAGCAAGCCCATCATGTTGCTGATTGAAAATTACAGCAACTTCTGCAACCGAGTCAGTTCAATCGGCGAATTGGTGTACGATAAGCTTTTTTCAATCGCACAAAGGCGAAATATCTATGTGATCGCCTTTTTTGGTCCTTCGGAGGAGGTAAATCCCGAAAAAAGATTATTGCTGTCCAGGTTCAATGAAAACGATCATTTTATTATGCTCGGCGGCAATTTTGACAAGCAAACGATTTGCACCTCTGAGGTTTTGAACCAGTCATCTCTGAGTGCGCAACTTCCGTATAATCTCGGCGTTATGCGGTATAAGGGTGGATTTTATCCTTTGCTGGTACCCTGCGGAGAGATGACTTCGCAGAGTATTGACGAGGATGATTGTGATATTTTTGATTGACGGAGTAAAAGGGGGATGATCATATATCTGAAACGGAATACGGATATCATCTTCAGAAGCTGATTTCACTTCTGGAAAAGGAGCAGTGTGAAATCGAAAAAGCGATCAGGGGTGATATCTGTGATGAATACCGAAAGGTTGTTCAGGAAGAACTGGAAATTTTACAAAAGTTGAAAAGCCAAAGCTATTACTTAAACTAAAGGAGAGATTACCATGAGTTATGATCTTAACATTGATGAAGCAAGAGCCAGAATTTGGATTGCGGATGTTGAAAACGAAATCCGCATAGTGAAAGAGTTGCTGACAAAGGTTTCCACTGCGTCCACAACCACCCCGCAGGAAGATGACGATATCATGAAGGGTATCGCAGCCACCTGCTCGACGATGAGATCCTTTTGGGACAAAATGTGCAACGGCTTTGCGGGCATGGTCAAAAATATCACGCAGTCTATTGAGAAAATGTCAGCTTCAACTAACGAGGTTGTCAGTGATGTCAATGATGTGAGAAACAAAGTCGGAAGCTGACAGAGAAATATAGTATAATAAGCGATAAGGAAACCTAGAACGATTTTTTATCGCACATAAGTGAGAAATGGAATTATCAGAGATTTCATTTATAACAGAAAAGGAGATTATATCATGCCGGTAGTATTAAAATACACAAAAGCACAGTACCAAGCAAAAATTTCGGAGCTTGAAAACTATCTTGCACAGTTAAAGGATCATCGACAGAAAATGGCTGAGCTGAAGGAAAGTATGTTTAATTTCTGGGACGATCCCAACGCGAGAAAAGCGGGCGAAGCGCTTGCGGTGCAGATCAGACAAGTCGACAACTCTATGATGCGCACAAATGATATGCTTAGATTCTATCAGCAGTCGGTTGAAAAACTGGGCGGAACGGATTCTGCAGTTGGAGGATTGTTAGAGGACGCTATCAGCATTCTGGGCAGCTTAGGTGTTTAAAATATGAATTCAATCGATTTATGCCTCGTCAGACGACATCTGGATATCTTGCGAGAGGAACGCAGAGAATCCGAATATCTTCTTGATATTTTAAAGCGTTTGCAGCTCCAGGATAATCAGAAAGGGGGAATAAATCACAAGCTGATTTCCGAACATCTTTATGCTGTTGCAAAGCAAAAGGGATGTATTCAGAGTAGGATAAATCTTTTGGAAAGTACAATAGAGAAAATGGTACGAACCACACAGGAAATATCTGATAGCTTAGATGATGCGATTCAAATGCTGCTGAATAACGCATATTAGTAGTTAAACGGAAAAGACATAGAAAATCATCAGGAGGAGGTACCGGTTTGAAAAAGAATATTAACTTGTCAGTACCTGCAATCGAAGAAAGCTACGATGTGCTGATTCCAAGTTTTATGACGGTCGGGGAACTGACTCCTATGCTCGCAAAAGCAGTGGAGGAGCTCTCCAACAACAGTTATGTATCGTCTGGTCAGGAATTTCTGTGTCACAAAGAGCTGGATTTGCTTTTGTTACAGGATAAAACGCTTGACGATTATCGTATCCGTAACGGCGACCATCTTTTCCTAATTTGATTCATGCTTGTCTATTTCTGTACGGGTTAATATCTGATGTTATAAAAAAAGCAGGGCACCACTGTTTGTTAGTGTCCTGCTTTTTTATTAAATTCAAACACAAAGGCATCTGTCAAATAAATAGTGTCAGTTTTGCCGTCTGTATATACAGCCTGTCACCGCAAAAAGCACAGCCGTTTTCCAGGTTGACGGGAATTTCTGTCGATGTGTTTTATTTATTATGCAAAAATTAAAGCGAAACGGGTGAGCAGATATAAAGGGTCTTCGCGTCAAAATAACTTGCGTTCGCACAGCATGCGAGTGCCTCGGTGGTGTTACCAACATGCGAAAAGGCATAGAATTCGTATTGGTAGTAATTGCTTTCTGCTTTTCAGAAGATTGTGTCATCTACACCATAAACGTCTGCCGGTGATCTGTCTTTTGCCGTACAATCGGATACTTCCGCTGTCATGCTCAATGTGAGGATACTGGCAATAGCCTGATTGAAATACGTTTTAGAGAAAATAATCCCCAATCGGTCAAATAAATCTGCGCAATATTATAACGCAAAACTAATCAGCAATCGAGCTTAACCAGATGTGTTGTACCGACAGTCTTTTCAACGATAGCCTTTTTCCTTCATATAGTTAGTAATTAGGAGAATGTTCTTTTTTTCATAGTCATTAAAGTCATTTGACTTTAGAGTACTGCCGTCCACGGTTCCGTGATACCATGATTTGGAGTTGAAATAGTCTGCTATGCGCTTTGTTTTGAAAATTCTGCCGTGTCTGGCATAGATTTCGTTCAAAGCTAGCTCGACGGTCGCCTTATCCATCCATGTAATATCGCTCTTGGTGAGATACCGCGAGTCGGAATAAGGCAGTATATAGTCAGAGGAGTTTGCGCTTTTCTCAGTAATCACCTGAATCGTCGGGGGTTCAGGCGGGGCTGTCGGTGGTTCGGTTAACCGGGGCACTGCGCCTCTGGAGATGCAGAGGATGATGATATCATCTGGCTGAGCCGAGTTGCCTGCCGGAGGGGTTTGGGAAATAATGTAATCCTCGGGAACGGAATCGCTGAAATCATATGTTGTCTGATAAAGCAGTTGCTGCTCCGAAAGCACGCTATAGGCGTCATCGGATTTCATGCCGACAAAATTTGGGATGCTGATTTTCTGTTCATCTGTTTCTGCTTCGCTGCTGTTGTGCTCAACGGTTGTTGAGTCGGATACGTCACTGTCAGGGAATGTCTCGCCTGTGGTCGAGTTCGCTTTGACAATCAGAAAGGTTACAAAAAAAGCAAGTATTCCAATCAATATGACAGACATTGCAATGATACCAATCATTAGCCCTGAAGGCAGCTTGGCGTTGTTGGAGGAAGAACCGCTGATTAACAGATTTCCGCAGGAAGGACAGTGCTTTTCGTTATCGGTTGCGATTGTACCGCATTTTGGACATTTCATGATTATCAGCTCCGTTTCTTTTGCGAGATTATTGTTGTTAAAGGTAAAATTTCGCGTTTAAGGTTTTTTAGAGGTTCTATATATTATTTGGGTTTCGTACAGATTTTTTCAAGAAAAAAATGGCTGTGAACAAAAGTACAGCTGAAACGACAACTTCCGCGGCAAGTAGCAATGCATTTGTAATCGCATTGACCTTGGCTGATTCTATATTATCCCGCAGTGTTCCTGTCAGATTCAAAGCGGAGAGACGTTCCAATGCTTCCTTGATGTTGCTCTCCATGGCTGCTGTTCCACTTTCCGAAAAGATGTCCCCGAGGGTTTTGAGGAGATTGTCAGAAGTCAGCAACTCCCAAAAATTGTCGGTGGTAATTTCCAGCAGTTGTGATTTTAGCTTCTCCTGTGGTAGCAAGTCAAGCAAAAAGCTATAATCCTCACCGCTAATTTCGGAGAGAGTTTCGATTTTATCAGGAAGTTTGTCTAGGATACCTTTGAGCTTTTCTATCTCTATCAGGCTTTGGCTGAAATTCAGCTGCTGTACCGATTCCGTAAGTTTTTCCGCTGAGTGTGAAAACTCTCCGTACAAATCCTTGACCTCGGTCTCCAGGACGACTGCTTTTTCGAGACTGCTTTGGTAGTTCCTAATTGTTTTCATATTTCGAATGATTGCTGCTGTCGTGAAAACGCCACACACAATCAGCAGGATGACAAGCGTCATGCTGACTGCTGCCGCAGTTACAGCGGCAAACTTCTTTTTGTCAATGTTCATTTTTTCATTCATCAAAGACCTCTTCGTAGGCAGAAAATGCGTCATCTGAAGTATCCAATGCTTTCGGTGCCATTGGTGCTTTAGATTTTCCATGCATTTTCTGAGCCATGGACGCTGTCTGAAGCTTGGTTGTTCTCTGAGTTGCGGGCATTCTCTGAGCTATGGACGATTTCGATGCTTCCTTGTTCTGTTCTGTGTTTCCAAAATACTTGAAAGTAAGCATGGCGCAGATTGCGAACAGAATTGCAAGTATCACGCCGAACACAACGAGTATCGGCAATGGTACCGAAACCGATGCAACATCAGAGTCATTCGCCTCTTCTGTGACGCTCACAGTGTGAGATGTCTGTGCCTCAGTGGCAGTATTTCCGCCTGCAGTGTTCTCAGGAACGGAGGTAGACGTCTGTGCAACTGCCAGCGCTGCGTTGAGATTATCCTCGCTGTCGAAATAGTAAACGGTAAATTCCGCAGAGATATCGCAAACCGAACAGATATATATTTGCGAGGTGCCAGATTGAGGCATCTGATTCTGCAATCCGTCTTTTGCATTGAAGCTAAAATACTGCTCAAATGCGCGGAGATACGATGTTGCATCATCGCCTGTGAGCTTTGTGTTGTCCAGTAGGGTAATGGACAGAGGCGTCTTGGACTGCGATGAGATACAGTCAAAGTTTGTGTCGACCACAGTTGAACCGCCATTGCTGCTTGCGGTCACATCCCTTCCAATCAGAACGTATTGATCTGGTACCGACAGACTCAGGACGCCGCATTCCTCCGCAGTCAGACCGGTATACGCTACGTTTTCAACAAGAGTTTGTGCGGAGAATAGGGAAATGCTCAGAATCATCACGCAGACAGAGAACAGCGTCAGCCGTTTTATCATATTATTCACTCGTCACCAATCCTTTAAGCTGATTATTCAGCTGCAATTTTGCTTGTAAGTTTTTTTCCGCAACTCCTGTGTCACTGCGTTCCTTGTAGAATACAATCAAAGAGCCGCTGTCATCAAAATACATCTGATTGCCAAATGGAGAAAAGAAATCTACGGCATACTGATATTGCTTATCAAAGTAATCGTCTGTTTTGCCGGTATGGTCGGTTGTCCGTTCTTTGTCGCATTTTTGACGCTCGTAAGTTTTGAAAGCTTCCTCGACGGAAGAACCAAAATATCCGTAACTGTTCAACAGGCACAGATTGGAAATTTCACGCTGACCAGCGATATCAAAATTGTAGACTGTTTGGCAGAACCCGTCGGGAGCAGCGGTACTGACGGTGGTGATAAGACTGAGAATACCGTTGCGGCAATACGTTTGATAATCAATCAGCGTGACCGTCGTTTCGCCTGTTTCTTTGGTACGGTTGGCAATTCCCTCGAATTGATCAAGAATTTCACGGTTCACTCGATCGATGTCGCTTCCTCCAAGATTGATCTGCGGGATGCGGTAAACTACGTTTCCTTTGTTTCCCCCGATGTCTGCTTCGGTTTCCATACTGAGATAAGTGCTTACCAGCTCGCTGCCGCTGCCATTATACGCGCCGGCGGTATCCTGTGTCTTTTGGCGCTTCTGAGAAAGCTCGCGCAGCATCGCATTCACGCTGATGCTGTTGGGCTGTGACGCAGTGTCAAAATCGAATTCCTCTGCGGTTTTGTTCTTTTCCTCTGCGGTTTTGTGTGTGACTATCGTCAGCTCCCTGCCGTCGAATTTGTAGAAGAAATGACCTGCAGGGTCGTCGTATTTGCTGCGTGCACAGCAACTGCCCGTGCGTTCGCGGTACAGAAATGTGCTTTTGGCAAATATATCGTGGATGCGGACGAACAAGCCGTTTTCAGAGATGCTGAAAAGTTGGCTCCTCGTTATGTCCTCGTCGGAAGAGATGAATAGCTCGGGTATATCGTCGTCGTTAAGATTTATCAGAGCGCATGTCTTTTTGTCCGCGCCGTCGATCACACTGAGCGCCTCATAGTACAGGCTTGCCCAATCACAGCCAGAGTCTGGCGAGTAGTTCACAGCTTTCGTTTCTGCCACCGTTGGTGTGATTTCATTTTGTTTGGAAACAACTGACGTTTCCTCCTCTTTTGCAGTTATGGCTTGGTTCACAGTATTCTTGCTTCTGAGTTTTACGGCTACTATGCCAATGGTTGATCCGACAATGGTTACGCCAAGAATCAGTGACACAACGATTGCCAAAATATAGATTCTGTTATTATTGTTTTCTTTCAAAACAACATTCCCCCGAGTATAATGTTTCGACTATTATTTTATCATATTCCGACTACATCTGCAATTAGAAAAAAACCTTTTTGATTTGTATATTTTCACACACAAATATACAAAAAGAAAAGAAAAAATAAAAAAATAAATAATTTATATTGATAACTTATATATAATATGTTACAATAATAGATAATTTTGTGGGAATAATAGCTATTTATTTCCATTCGGACACAAGGGTGAGACAAATGAGTGAAACAAAAACACAAATGTTTATTCCAAAGCCGATAAGAGGTGCAACACTCTTTATTCTGGACAACCGCAGAAAACCGATTATGCTTCCGCTGCGTGGAAATGCGACGGTCGGAAGAGAGTATCCTGCGTCTGACAGAACGATACGGCTTCAATCTGAGATTGTCGGCAGGGCACATGGTGAGTTTTTCTATGATGACTCCGCGGATACATTTTACTATATAGATAATAACAGCCTTAATGGTACTTTCGTAAATGGGGTCCGCCTTCAACCATACAACCAAAGAGGCTCAAAGGCAATCCGACTGTCTGACGGTGATGTTTTACGCATCGATTGTTCCGATTTATGCCACCCCCATCCGCAGGCGGTGATGATGATTTTCAGCAGAAGCATGGAAGAAAACGAACAATGGTCATCACTGAACATCTCGAATTATTCCAATGTTTCAATTGGCAGAGCCGAAGGAAACATTCTGCGAATTAACGATGATATGGCTTCGCGTAACCACGCCGAAATCCGCTTGACATCACAGGGCGCTGTACTATCTGACTGTGATAGCCAGAACGGCGTTATATTAAATGGGAAACGTGTTTCCAAAAGCATAAAACTTTTCGATAATGACGTTATTCGCATTGCGAATACAATTCTTGTTTTCTCACACGAAATGGTATTCTACAACAATGCGGGCGAGCGTTCAGGCTGCCTGTCTGTTCATATTCACGACAAAACTGTCCGGAATGGTTTTCAGAGAAAGACGCTGATTAAAGATATCAACTTCGAGGCGGACGCAAGGGACTTTATACTGATTCTGGGCGGTTCGGGTGCAGGCAAGACAACACTGATTAATGCAGTCCTCGGCGATGGCAAAGCGAACGCTGAGGTTTTGCTCAACGGTCAGAACCTGTATGAGAATTTTAAAACCATGAAATCACAAATTGGGCTCGTTCCACAGTTTATTAACCTCCGCGATAACGACAAGGTCATCACTACGCTGATGGATATCGCAGAAATCAAGCTCAAGGATTTTACTAGGCCTGAGATGGAAGCCAGAATCGAAAAAATTCTGAGCACGCTTGGCGTTTCCAAGCTAAAAAACCACCTGATCAGGCAACTGAGCGGTGGACAGAAGAAAAAGGTATCCGTCGCTGCACAGCTTGTGGGTTTTCAGAAGGTGTTTATCTGTGATGAGCCCGACTCTGGTCTGGATGCAGCCTCTCGTATGCAACAGATGGATATATTAAAGGATATTGCTGACAGCGGTAAAATAGTCATGGTGATTTCACACGAACCGGACGACGCCATCAACCGAGAAACAGGGAAATATCATTTTACAAAAGTATTAGTGATTGCAAGAAGCAGTGTGGATAACTGCGGTCATCTTGCGTTTTTTGGTGATACAGACACGGCGATGCAATATTTTGGTGTTACTAAACTTCAGGATATAATGATGGAAATTAATCCGAAGCATGAGGGCGGCAAAGAAAGAGCAGACTATTATATTAATCGTTTTAAGAGTGGGGTGCAGCATGGGTAATGCGTCTTTTTTTAAGCAGACACATGTATATTTCAAAAAAATAGCTAGAATTGCTATCAGAGAAAAGGCATGGGTATTTTTAGCATTTGCAGTAATTATATCAATCATTGTTGCACTGGTGACTGCGGGCGACATGTTTGAGGATCTGGACAGCACAAAGTCGGGCTTCTTTACACTTGCATCCGCCTGTATTTGGATCGGAGTTTTCAATTCAATCCAGAACATTTGCAAGGAGCACAACATCATTCGCTCCGAATATCGTCAGGGTACAAAGTTGTCGTCCTATGTCTGTGCCCATATTCTATGGCAGGCAGTGCTGTGCTTTGTGCAGAGTGTTATCATTTTTGCCGTCTGCATCTGCTTCGGATTTTTTGGAGATGATTTTAGTGAAGGAATCATTGTCCACCCGTTGCTTGAATACTTTATCTCAATTTTTCTGTTGACCTTCGGTGCGTCAGTGCTGGGACTGATGGTTTCGGCTTTTTCAGGCACGCCGACTACGGCGATGAAAATTATGCCTTTTGTGCTGATTATTCAGCTGATTCTTAGCGGTGTGCTATTTGAACTGACAGGTGCTGCGAAAAATGCGGCAGCTATTACGTTTAGTAAATGGGGTATGGGTGCACTGGGCAGCATCGGAGACATCAATTCGCTTGAGCCGAAAATCGCGGGAGAACTCTCGGAAAAGATCCCGAATTTTGATCCATCCATTGTTTCCGCGACAGACGATGCGTTCAATCATGATGTTCAGACGTTACTGACCGCATGGGGCTGGTGTCTGGGACTGACGCTATGCTTTGCGGTGATTGCCATAATAAGTTTGAAAATAAAAAACAGAGATTCGTAATCTGAGGTGAAGTATGAGCTTGAAACAGAATAAATATAAGGTTTTGGTTTCAACCCACAAAGGAAGGGTCAGATCAGAAAATGAGGATAATTTTGTCTTTAAAAAGAATATAAAGAGGACAGGTAATGAGCCTCAGCATCTTATGTTAAAGGAGGCAAAAGAACCTCTGCTATGCGCTGTTTTTGACGGAATGGGCGGAGAAAACGGCGGAAGGCAGGCTTCGGAAATTTCTGCAACGATAGCGGTGAAATACTATCATTTTTTATTACAAAACGGAGGAGCTATCGCTGACAGCATTCAGGATTATATAGCAACTTGCAACACTCAAATCAAACACTTCCTCAGTGAGCACAAGCTGAAACGCGGTGGAAGCACGTTTGCGATGATTTATTTTAAGGATGGAATAGCGCAGCTGTTTTCTATGGGGGATTCCAGAATCTATCTTTACCGCAATAGTGCATTGTTGCGCATCTCGAGAGATCATACGCTGGCCCAGAAAAAATACGAGGCAAATATCTTTACCAAAGAAGAAGCGGAGTCGAGCACCGAAAGCCATATGCTGACAAGATTCCTTGGAATGGACGAGGATTCAGATGAGTTCAGAGCAGAGGAGTACAGTGCGTTCAGACCTGAAAAGGACGATAAACTGCTGATTTGCAGCGATGGTCTTTATGACATGTGCAGTGACCGTGAAATCGCCCGCATCTTATCAGTTCCCAATCAACCCTATACCATCCAGCTGGTCGAAAAGGCGCTCCAAAACGGAGGAGAGGACAACATCACCTGCATGGTGATTGAGAATGCGTAATTGCGAAAAATGTATTGCTATCATTTTTTGGCTTTTCAGAAACAAGGCAGATAACGCTTCTATTGAGACAAGCGCTTCCATAAAGGAAATAGAGGCGGATAACGAAGGCTCTTCAAGTGAAAAACAAGCAACCGAGAAAGAAAAAGTCGAAGTAACGGTAAGAATGTGTCGGGCAAAAAACTCTCAGACGCTAAATCAGAGCTAGTAAAAATGGGTCTGAAGGTTGAAACGCAGTACGAGGAAAGCGACAAGGTTGCCGAAGGATATGTGATTCGTCAAAGTATTCAGTCAGAGCGTCAGGTAAACAAAGGCGATACGGTCATGATCTTTATTTCTTCCAGAATACATCAGAAGAGTTTTGCACATGCGCAAAGCGCGCCGATACAAAACAGTCGGACGCAGTAATTCAATGTATTCAAACGGACTATTTTGCCACTCAGGATGATCCCGGCATAATAAGTATTGTCGGCGATGTGACTTGTTATCAAAAAACGGGAGCGTTACAAAAAATGTATCTCCTAAGGGCTTGTTTGAATGGGGATATTCAAGAGATATTTTTATACAAAATAATCAATTATGTTTTGCTTTTATCTATGACGGGGCAATTGAGCATCGTTTGTATTTTGCTGATGATGTACTGATCCGTTATATCGATAATGACAAAACCATCTATAATTACGGAAATATTACATGTCCGTTTGAAAGCAGAGCAAAATCAGAATCCTACAGTTTATTACAGAGATTTTCGTAAATTATCATGCAGCATCAACTGTACGGAGAATAAAAATGCAAAAAAGAGGGGTAATATGTACTGCTATCATTGTATGAATCAGTTGGAGGATGGAACTTTGTACTGCCCGTATTGCGGAAAAAGTACGATTCCAGAAGACATTCCTCACCATCTCGTGCCAGGAACGGTACTTCAGAATAAATACCTTGTTGGTCATTCAATCGGTGAGGGAGGTTTCGGCATTACTTATGTTGGTTTGGATCTTAATTTGAAATTGAAGATTGCTATCAAGGAGTTCTACCCTAATGGCTATGCAAATAGAAATAATAAGGTAACAAATAAAATCACAATTAACTTCCAGAAAGAGGGAGAATACTTCCTGAACGGCAAGGAGCAGTTTTTACGTGAAGCACAGAGCCTTGCCAAGTTTTCAAAGGAAAACGGCATTGTCAATGTGAGAGACTTCTTTACAGAGAACGATACCGCATATATTATCATGGAGTATATCGACGGAGAAACTCTGGCAGACATGCTCAAACAGAGGGGACTTTTCGAAGCGTCTGAAATATTCCGACTGATGCTTCCGATAATGCGTTCACTAAAAAAAATGCACAGTGAGAATATTATTCACCGCGATATTTCTCCTGATAACATCAAGGTGACCGAAGACGGAAGTCTTAAACTGATGGACTTTGGATCAGCAAGATATTTTGCCGGCGCTCAGAAAAAGACAATGTCAATCATGCTTAAACCTGGTTTCGCTCCCTATGAGCAGTATAGTAGCGACGGTAACCAGGGACCTTGGACGGATGTTTATGGACTGTGCGCTACCATATACAAGTGCATTACCGATAAAACACCACCAAATTCTCTAAACAGAATACAGAGCGACCCTCTGAAAAAGCCCTCAGAACTAGGAATCGGCATTAGCGACGCGCTTCAGAATGTGTTGATGTATGGTCTCACCGTTTATCCTGAAAATCGATGTCCCGACATGAATAAGCTGATTGAGATTACTGAGGCGGCTTTGCGAAATGAAACTGTCCGCGTTTATCACGATAACAGCGTTGAGAACGAGATCAACCACACACGAAAGGCGGACGAGCAGTACCAGACACTGTTTGCCGACCAAACACCCCCCGAACTGTTTAATCCAGACAGAAACCCCGTGAAACCGAATCCCGTGAGCATTGATCCTGTGAATGACGATTGGAAAGAGCAGTTGCGCAAACCGGAGCCGCCGAAGATCAATAAAATGTTGGTCGTGCTGCTGATTGTGCTTTCTATTCTTGTGGTGGGGGCAATCGGAGCGATTACCGCGTTTGTCATTGTTTCAGGTGATTCCAGTGACAAGAAAAAAGAAACGACAGCAGTTTCGGACACTGTTTCGGACAATGAGAGCGGAAATAGCGGCGCAGTCTCCGATAGCGGAGACTCTGATAAGGAAGAGAATAAAAAAATGGTGGATGTTACCGGTAAAAAATTGTCCGATGCAATTGAAGAAATTAACAAGCTTGGTATAAAGGCTGTGACCACAGAGAAATACAGTTCAACAGTAGCAGAAGGATTTGTTATCAGCCAGAATATCAAACCCGGAGAAAGTGTGCAGAGAGGCGACGCAGTTGATTTGGTTGTTTCAAAGGGCAAAGCGGTAAATGATGCTCCCTATAACCAGAAAGTGGTTGTGACTGCCGATTCTGGCTCATCATACGGTACGATGGAGGTGTTCAACTGGGAGGAAGGCGAATGGGTATCAAAGTTTAGCTGCAGCGCGACAGTCGGCAAAGGCGGTATCAGCAGCAATAACAATGAGAACAACACCCTGACTCCTAAGGGCTCTTTCCGGCTGGGGGTTGTTCTGACGGCTTCAGGCATCAGCACCAATATGCAGACAATGCAGGTGGACGCGGGAACCGTTGTCTGTGATGATGTCAGATATCCCGAGTACTACAACCAGATTTTTAGCGCTTTGCCCTCCGGAATCAGTAGTGATCCTATTGGTAAAAAACTTACTAACGGTCAAAACAATGCGCTAATTTTTATTGAGCACAACGGCAATGGATTTTCGTCATCTGGCGTGAGCATCAATAACAGCTCCGTTATTACCATTTGCGGTTGCTACAACTCAATTTCTCCCACGGGTGGCTGCATTGATATCAGTGCGTCGGATATGAATGCACTTCTCGGTGTGCTTGATGCAACAAAAAATCCTTATATCATTACTGAGGTGGATTAATGAAAACAAATAATTCCCATATGGATTTGAGAAAACTAGCAATAATACTTGTTTCATGTGTGCTTGCGGTTTCGATTGTATGCTTTATCGTTTTACTGGTTGTCATGAATTTGCCAGAGGAAGTACATACTTCGGCGACTCCCGACACAGCTATCACTGAATCGGCACCAATGACCCTTTCTACGGAAGATGTGTCATCCGGTGCCGCGACTGAAATAACAGCAAACGAAAATGAAACGACCGTGACCACTGGTAATCTAACGGAAGCACAGACCAAACCGATGACTGCCAATGTGCCCCTGCCTGAGAAACTGGATACAATTCTGACAGAAACAGGCAACAGCGCTGAAACGCTGGCTGAGTTGGAAATCGGTCAGCTTGTGGTGGTCGCATCGTCAGGAACCACGGCCGAGATTTCAATGTATGAGCGTACTGCTGAAGGATGGATAGAGAACAGCAACTTGAATTGTACAGGATATGTCGGTATCGAAGGCACCGTTTCTGAAATGTCAGAGCAGGTGAGCGGAACTCCCGTCGGTTTGTATTCTATTGGAAGCGCGTTCTATCAAAATGATCCCCCCGCAACAGGACTTCAAAAGTTCGCCATTACGGATGATACCTATTGGGTTGATGATCCGAACTCCGCGTACTACAACCAGAGGGTTATTGGTACGGAAAACATGGATTGGAACAGCGCGGAGCATATGTGCGAGATTCCCGGCTACAAGTACGGATTTGTGGTGAATTATAATACCCCTGCTGAATATAACAAAGGTTCGGCTATATTTTTCCATATTGGTTCCATGCCAACACAGGGTTGTATCGCCACTACTGAGGAGATGGTTCTGGCGTACCTGGCAAAACTAGGCGCGGACAGTAACCCATATATTCTAATCAAATAGTAAACAAGAAAAGGTTGATATTGGAGCATGGTAGAATCATTCTGCCATGCTCGAAGTATTTTGAAGAGGAGGGCGATTTTTGAGAACAGTAATTACAAAAACGCTGGGGTTGGTTTTGATGACTGCGATCCTCACGCTGTCATTGACAGGGTGTACTGATAGAGACGGTGTAAGCGAAACTGATGCGATAGAGACATCTTCTGTAGGTGTAATAACAACTCCTGATGAAATAACATCAGATATCCCCAAAAAGCAAGCATTCAAAACGGTATATTTCGATATGGGGACCGTTCAGTATTACAATAACGTGCTGTATTACTGCGACGAAGGAAATCTATGCAAATTGGGCAAGGGCGAGAATGTCACAACAGATGTTTTGGGGAAATCTGTATGACGCTTCATTGCACTTCCGATGAAATCATGGAGTTCATTCCCGATGAACCAAACTATTTTGATGCTTGCTGAGGAGTAAAACATGATC
>ONSE01000156.1 GCA_900320415.1 uncultured Eubacteriales bacterium | reverse complement strand
CTGCGCACCATCAAGGAGCATTGTCCGAACACCAAGCTGCAGATGCTGTTCCGCGGTCAGAATATGCTCGGTTACCGCCACTATGCGGACGACTGTGTGGAGTACCTTGTACAGCGCTCCATCGCCAACGGCATCGATATTATCCGCATTTTCGACGCGCTCAACGACATCAAGAATCTCCGTACCGCGATCAAGGCGGCGAACCGCGAGGGCGGTCACGCGCAGGTCGCGATCAGCTACACCACAGGCCCAGTGTTCACGGACGACTACTATGTGGAGTACGCCAAGAGAATCGCCGACGCGGGCGCGGATTCCATCTGCATTAAGGATATGGCAGCGCTGCTCACGCCCATGAGAACCGAGAGCCTTGTTCGCGCCATCAAGCAGGCGCTGCCGGAAATGCCTGTGCAGCTCCATACGCACTATACCTCGGGACTTGCGTCCATGTGTCTGTTAAAGGCAGTTGAGGCGGGTGCGGACGCGATCGACACCGCGATTAGCCCGCTTGCGCTCGGAACCTCTCACGCTCCCACAGAATCAATGGTCGCCGCGCTTCAGGGTACGGAATACGATACGGGTCTCGACATCAGACAGCTCGCGGAAATCCGCGCTTACTTCATGACGCTCCGCGAGAAGTACATTGAAAGCGGTCTGCTCGACCAGAAGATGCTCGCGACAGACGCCAAGGCGCTGATTTATCAGGTGCCCGGCGGCATGCTCTCCAACCTGCTCTCACAGCTCAAGCAGGCAGGCAAGGAGGAACAGCTCGACGAGGTGCTCGAGGAAGTGCCGCGTGTGCGCGAGGACGCGGGATATCCGCCTCTCGTCACCCCGACCTCTCAGATCGTCGGCACACAGGCAGTGTTTAACGTCATTACAGGCAGCCGCTACAGTATGTGTACCCGTGAGTTTAAAGGCATGGTCGCGGGCGAGTACGGCACCACCCCGATGCCAATCGATCCCGCCTTTCAGAAGAAGATCTGCGGCGACATGGAGATCATCCACGGCAGACCCGCCGACCGCCTTGAGCCTGAGCTGGATAAGCTCAGGGGTGAGATCGCCGAGTGGATCGAGCAGGAGGAGGACGTTCTCTCCTACGCCCAGTTCCCGAAGGTAGCGCTGGACTTCTTTGAGAAGAGAAGAAACGCCAAGGCAGGCATCAACGGAGACCTGCTGGACAAAGAGAATAAGATTCATCCCGTCTGATGACGGCATAAGAAAAACGCTTCTGAAAACTCAGAAGCGTTTTTTACTGTCGAAATATATAAATGACGCTTACTCTGCCTGAACCTTGACGAATTCCTCCTGCATGTACTCGTAAACGTCAGCGTCGAGGTTGCCGAATACATAGCACTTGTCGAGATATTCATCGCTGGGGAAGGTCAGCTCGCTTTCCCTGATGTTGTCGGGAAGAAGCTTGACAGCTTCGTCATTCGCGCAGCCGTAGCGGAGATACTTGCAGTTCTCTGCGGCGATTTCGGGCTTGTGCATGAAGTTGATGAACTTTTCTGCATTTTCCTTGTTCTTGCTGCAGGTGGGGATGCACATCGCGTCATAGAACAGGTTGGAGCCGTAGGAAGGCAGACAGTAGTCCAGATCCTCGTTCTCGTCCATCATCGCGGCGATGTCGCCCGCATAGTAGGGAGCGATAGCGGACTGACTTGTCTCCATCTCGGTGAATACTTGATCCATCACGTACTTCTTCAGGAGCGGCTTCTGTTCGCGGAGCTTTTCCGCCGCCTTGTCAACATCCTCCTTGGTGCAGTTAGAGGGGTCAATGCCGAGTGTCTGCATCGCGATCGCCATCGCGTCGCGGCTGTTGTTGATCATCAGAATATCGCCCTTGAGATCCTTGTCCCAGAGCGCGCTCCAGTCGGCGGGCTTGTTCTTGACCTTGGTCTTGTCGTAAACCAGACCTGTCACACCCCACTGATAGATAACGGTGTACTTGTTGTCAGGGTCGCAGTCAAGGCTTTTGAAGCGGTCGTTGATGTACTTGTAATTAGGAATGTTATCGTAGTTGAGCTCAAGCAGCATGTTTTCCTTGATCATCTTGGAAATCATGTAATCCGACGGAATCACGACGTCATAGCTGACGTTGCTGTTTTTGAGCATGTTGTAGAGGTCCTCGTTTGTTTCATAGGTGGTGTAGTTGACCTTGATTCCCGTTTCCTTCTCGAACTCATCGATAACGTTCATCAGACCGTCCTGACCCTCGGCGATGTACTCGCCCCAGTTGTAAACATTGACCTCTCCCGCGCCTGCATTGCCGCAGCCCGCGAACAGAGCCGCCACGGAGCAGAGCATTGCTGCGCAGAGAACTACGCATAAGATTTTTTTCATTTCCCAATCCTCCTGATTGATTTCGTATTGATATTGACAGTCACCTTGTGACAGGGGTAACTAATTCTTTTGCAGAGCACGCTTTTCTGCGCGTCTGTCGCGGATGTTGATCAGCACCATAATGATGATAATGGCGATAAACAGCAGGGTAGAGAGCGCGTTGATGGTAGGCGGAATCTTTTTGCGCAGCATGCCGTAAATTTCGGTGCTGAGATTCTGGAAGCGCGCGCCCTGCGTGAAGTGCGTGAT
>ONSE01000123.1 GCA_900320415.1 uncultured Eubacteriales bacterium | reverse complement strand
GCTGTGGTAGGCTCGGGAGCCGCTGTTGTGGGCTGAGTCGGGTCGTCAGTGTACTTGCCGACGTTAGCCGTATCGTCCAGAGAAGCCGCGTACTTCTGTACATATGTAGCGTCTACTACGGTAACTGCGCCGTTGCCGTCAGAATCGGCTGCGAGCTTCTGCTTTTCGGTGGGAGTAACAAGCTCTGCCGCGATCTTCTGAACCTCGGTAGCGTCAACAACGTTGATCTTGCCGTCGAAGTTTACGTCGCCGATAAGGATTCTCTTGGCAGGCTGAGGCTCGGTTGTAGGCTGAGGCTCAACGGTTGTGGGCTGAGGAGCAGTTGTGGTAGGCTGCGGAGCTGTTGTGGTAGGCTCGGGAACCGTTGTGGTGGGTTCGGGAGCGGTTGTGGGCTGCTCTGAACCGGTGTAATAATATACTACGTTAACAGCGCCTACGCTGTATTTGCCTGTCGCGTTCGCGGGAGTGATAACGTCGCTTCTTCCCGCGAGAGGAGAGGTGGTGTAGCTGTCTGTCGAGCTGACCTTGGAAGCGGTTTCAATCACGTCGTCCGCGATCTTCTGACCTGTCTTGGCGTCAACATGGCTGGTGATGACCTGTGTGCCGAAAGTGGTCACGCCGCTCTCGATCCAAACCTCGCCGATACAGAGGTAACCGACGTCGCCGGGATCCTGCGCGGTATTTGAGGAGCCGTTGCCGTTGTGGAAGAGCGCATAGGCTTTGGGTGCGGTGAAGGTAGCGCCGTACCAGTTGCTGCCCTCAGAGGACATTACCTTTGCAGAGTTCCACTTGCCGTTCAGCTCAACGGTTGTGCCTGCGTCATTTGTATAATACGCGTAGCAGCGGACAGTAGACCAGTTGTTGGTATTCTTGTAATGGATTTTAACGGTATTGGAGCTCAGCGGCGTATAAACGTACTTGACGTTAACATCGCCCGAGAAGGTGCCTGCGGCGTTGGCAGGAACCTTAGTGGTGTCAAGCTGATAACCCGCAATCGCGGCAGGCGCGGTGCTGTAGGTCGCGCCGACCTTGTAACGGGTCTTTTCAGGCTCGGCAAGCTGCTTGCCGTTCGCGTCAACGTGGGTGACGTTCACGTAGCCTGAGCCTGCGCCTGTTGTCTGATAGACGAAGGTGACGGTATAAGCGCCGCCCGCAGCGACGGTGCCGCTGGTCTGACCCTGTGTTTCGATCAGCTCATAGTCAAAGAGCAGATCGGCGTCGGGAGTCGCGCGGTAGGTCATGCCTGCCTTGTAGCTGGTGGTCTGGGTCTTGAGAACGTTGCCTGACTGGTCAACATGGTTTACGGTCAGTGTACCCTCGCCGTCCTTGATTACGAGATTGTTGAAGCTCGCCTTGTCAACCAGAACGGCGCTGCCCTTCGCGGGAATTGAATAGCTGTTGCCGGAAACCTCGCCGAGGCTTGTGAGTCCTGCGGAGTTGCCGTTTGCCACAACAACCCAGCCTGAGCCGTTGAGAGTGATCGAATATGCCTGAGAACCGCCGTTGACGAGAACCGCGAGCTTGTTCCATTCGCCCGACGTGCTGTTGGTGTAGGTGTAGGCGACGACATCGCCGTAGTCGGACTGGAAGCTCGGAGTTACAATACTTGAGGCATGAAGCGAGGAATAATTCTTTCTGATTGCGAGCATGCCCTTGTAGTATGCCGCCAGACCCGACATGGTCTTAACGCGGGTCCAATCGATCGCGTTGATGGAGTCGGGAGACTTATAGGAGTTATGGTCGCCCTGCTTGGTTCTGCCGAACTCGGAGCCGGCGGTCATAAACGGAATACCCTGAGAGGTGAGCAGGAGGGTATAGATTTCCTTCATCTGCTTCTGGAAGTTCTCGTTGGTGCCCGTGTAATCGGAGGAGCTGTTACTCTTGACGATCTTGTCCCACATGATCAGGTTATCGTGGGCGTCGGCATATGAAAGCGCCTGAGCAGGACTCTTGGGCGAAGCGGCAGAGTATACCTTACCCTTTACGCCGCTGACGATCTTGCTTGTGTTGGCAGTGGTGTTGCCCTGTACAAAGCCTTTGCCCGTGGAATCGGTATCGCCCTTGATAGCGTCGCGGTACTGGTCGCCGAACGCACCGACTCTTGAATCCAGACGGGAAATACCGGTTCCCTGCCAGCTGAAGATGGGGTCGGGATTGAGGGTGTCGCCGCCTGTCCACGGCTCGCCGTACATGAGGATCTTTCTGCCTGTGCCGTCGGCATAGAAGCTGTCGAGGCTGCTTCTGATCTCGTTCATGGTGGCGACGTCGTGCAGACCCATCAGGTCAAAGCGGAAGCCGTCGATATGATACTCGTCCATCCAGTATTTACAGGAATCGATCATGAATTTGCGGTACATCTTCTTGTCGGAAGCCGTTTCGTTGCCGCAGCCCGAACCGTTGGAGAACTTAGTGGACGAGTTCATGCGGTAATAATAACCGGGAGCAGTCTTTTCGAAGCTGGATGCGGTATTGTAGGTATGGTTGTAAACAACGTCCATAACGACGGAGATGTTGCGGTCATGGAGCGCCTGAATCATCTGCTTGAATTCCTTGATTCTGACATTGCCGTCGTAGGGGTTCGTGGAATAGGAGCCCTCGGGAGCGTTGTAGTTCTGGGGGTCATAGCCCCAGTTGCGGTTGGTTGCGGAAGGCGAGGTCTCGTCTACGGACTGGAAGTCGTAGACAGGCATGAGCTGGACGCAGTTGATGCCCTGCTCAACGAGATAGTCAATGCCGGTAGCGATGTCGCCCGAGGTGCCGTTGAGGGTCGTGCCCGCCTCGGTGAAGCCGAGGTACTTGCCTCTGTTGTCATAGCTGACGCCCGAGGTTTCGGACGCTGAGAAGTCGCGCACATGAACCTCCCATACAACTGCCTCGCCGGCGTTCTGGAATACAACGTGCTTGTCGCTGTCCCAGCCGGCAGGGTCGGTGGAATCGAGGTCGACAACCATGGAGCGGTTGCCGTTTACGCCGACAGCCTTGGAATAAACGTCCTGGGTCTCATTGGTCTGTCCCTTGACGTTTACGATATAGGTATAGTACTGATCCTTGTGATCGCCGCTGAGGGTGTAGCTCCAGATACCGGTGGAGCTGTCCTTGGTCATCGGATACTCTCCGATAACCCCTGAGCCTGCCTCTGAGTCGGAGCCTGTTTTGTAGAGCTTAACCTTAACAGAGCTCGCGTCCGGAGACCAGGTCTTGAAGGTAGTCGAGCTCGGCGAATATGTGCAGCCGAGGTCGGGTGTGTTGTAAGCCGCGCTTGCCTGGGATTCAAGGTAATTCTGATTGGAATACGCGCCGACAGAGTCGTCGTCAACCGCAGCGCTTGCCGCAAAACTCGCGGTACCCATCACCAGGACGGAAGCCAGCAACAACGATAATGATTTTTTGAATTTCACCGTCATCACTCCTGAAAAATTAATTAATTACATACTTTTGCCGGGAATAATAAAAATATCAATATTTGCCCCATGATACATTCCCATTTTATCAAATCTGCACAGGGCTATATTTCTAATATCGAAAAATAAAACCTCTTGCAGTACAAACTTTGCAAGAGGTTTTTGTGAATAATGACAGTTTGCGTTTCACTCCGTCATGAACCCGCGCTTTCGTAAGCTCTGATTCCGCGGTGCCAGACAAATACTCCCAGCGACATAAGCGCCAGAGACATCAGCACCGTCATGCCGACGTTATACAGCGGATTCTCGCCCGTCAGCAGGTAAAGCGCCGGGAAGTACGCGGTAAACGCAAAGGGAATGATGTAGGTGATAAGGTTTTTTATTACCTCGTTGTAGATAGTGACGGGGTACTTGGCGAAGTCGTTGAACATATACACCATATAAATAATGTTGCCGCTGCGCTTTTTCCAGAACGCCACCGACGCGGTAATGATCTTGATACCGGTAAAAATGAACGTTGCGAAAAACACCGC
>ONSE01000153.1 GCA_900320415.1 uncultured Eubacteriales bacterium | reverse complement strand
CGAATCAGCCAATAGTCCACAAATACCAGCCGGGGCGGATAACAGCGGTAAAGCGAGATAATGCGGCAGGCGAAGGGGTCATCCGCCGCCAGCGCGGCGATTTCCTCCTCAAAGCGCGTTTCCTCTCCGACAGCCTGTATCATTGCGCACTCTCCCCGGACAGATCGCCGCCCGCAATGCGCCTCGCCATCTCCCGCGCAAGCCGCATCACACTTTCACAGTCGGATTTATCCGCGACGCAGCTCGGCGCGTGCAGATAGCGGCACGCCAGAGAAATCGCAAGAGTGCGCACACCGCCGCGGGACTGATGAATAACGCCCGCGTCATTGCCGCCGGCGACCGCTCGCTTGTACTGCGCTTTCACACCGATCTCATCCGCCGCCGAGAACGCGAGCCGCACCAGCTCCTTGTCATAGATCGTCCGCCTGTCCATCACGGAGATCACCGCGCCCTCTCCCAGGCAGCAGACCTGCTTCGACGGGTCGATCTCGGGAATATCGGCGGCGGTCGTCGTTTCCAGCACGAGGGCAAAATCGGGATTCAGCGTATACGCCGCCACCTTCGCACCGTGCAATCCGACCTCCTCCTGCACAACAAAGGCAAAGTCAAGGTCATACTCCGTCTCACTTTTCAGCAGCTCGATCAATACCAGACAGCCAAAGCGGTCATCTATCGCCTTGGCGTTTATCATATAATCATTTTCCAGATATTCCGAATCAAAGGACGCGACTTCTCCGTAATTGACGTGAAGCAGTGCTTCCTCTTTGCTCTCCGCGCCGATGTCAATGTACATCTCCCCATAGGAAGGTACCGCGCCGCTCTCCTCCCCCTTGCAGAGGTGGATGGGCTTGATACCGATCACGCCGCACAGTCTTTCGTGCCCGACGCGTACGCGCTGACCGATCAGCACACGGCGGTCAATACCGCCGACCTCGTCAAATTTCAGGAAGCCGTCGGTGGTGATGTCCGTCACCATCAGTCCGACCTCATCCATATGGGCGGAGAGCATGAGCCTGTTTTTTGCGGGCTTTTTCCCCTTCTTATGAACAAGGATATTCCCCAAATTGTCGATGTTGATCTCATCGGCATAGGGTGTAATTTCACGGAGAATCAATTCCCTGATGCCCTCCTCGCTGCCCGAAACGCCGTCACACTCGCAGAGCTCTTTCAATAATTTGTAATCAGGCATCAAAAACACCTCCGCAAAGAATGTATTCCGCAATCAGCAACGCGGTGTTTTCCACATCATCGGGATGAATGACCTCCGCCTGCGTGTGCATATACCGCTCGGGAATGGAGAGAAGAGCGGTTCTGACGCCCGATTTGGTAAGAGCGATCTTGTCGGCATTGGTTCCCGTCCGTCCCGCGATCGGCTCCCACTGAAGCGGAATCTCCTTTTCACGCGCCAAGGCGGCAAGCTGATTGGTCATGGCTTTGCTGAGAATCGGGGAGATGCCGAGCATCGGCCCCTTTTTCAGCCCGATGCCCGCGTACTGCCCCGCGATATCGGGCTGACCGGCAAAGCTGACGTCAACAGATATCGCTTCATCCGCGTCGATCGCAAACGCTCCCGTTACCGCTCCCGTGCCGAAGGTTTCCTCCTGTGAGCTGAGAAGGATAACAACCCGATAAGGAACCTCTCTGTCATAAATCATCTCCGCAACGCGCAGCAGAGCGGCAACGCCGCAGCGGTTATCCAGCGCAGGGGCGGTGATTTTCCCGCCGAGAAGTGAAGCGGGCTTTACCGAAAAGATAAGCTTGTCACCGATACGGATCCTCTCTCTGACCTTATCCGCAGGAAGGCCGAAATCCAGCCATGTTTTGGAAATGGGAGTTGCCTTATCCTCGCTGCCGTCAGACAGATGCGGCGGCAGACAGCAAACCGTTCCCTTCAGACCCGTTTCGGTTTCAAACACGGTATTTTGCAGCGTTCGGATATCCATTCCGCCGCACTTGTCAACCTTTACAAAGCCGTTCTCGTTGATGTCCGTCACCATCAACCCGATGCGGTCGAGGTGAGCGTCCAGAAGTATGGTTTTCTTTGCTTCGGGATTTCCGAGAACCGCGAAGTAATTGCCGTTCGCGTCCGTTCCGGTCTGACGGGAAAGCGGCGCGAGATACCCTTCGGCAACCTCGAAAACGCTCTCCTCGCTGCCCGAAACACCGTGCGCGGCGCATAATTCAAATATAACTTTTCTGAGCTCCATATTCTCTCACGCCAAGCCGTTGACTATCGACTTGAAGTGGTTACCTCTTTCCTCAAAATTCTTGTACAGTCCAAAGCTCGCGCTCGCGGGTGACAGGGAAACAATATCGCCCTCCCGCGTGTTTTCAACAGCTGCCCGAACCGCTTCCTCCATATTGGTCACGTTGATGATCGTGATGGCGTTTCCGTCAAAATTCGCCGCGTTTCTGACAGCCTCTTCGATCTTGGGAGCGGTATCGCCCAACAGAATCAGCAGCTTTACCTTATCGTTGATGACGGGGCCGAGGGGCTCATAGGGAATGTGCTTGTCATAGCCGCCCGCGATAATGGCGATTTTGAAATCATAAAGCGAGAGTGTACCGAGCATGGTGCGCGTCGGGCTGGAGGCGATGGAGTCATTGTAATACTTCACGCCCTTGTATTCCCTGACGAACTCCGCTCTGTGCGCCACGCCGCCGAATTCCTTGGCGACCTTTACGATGGTGTCAACATCCACAATGCCCCAGACAGCCGAAATCGCCGCCATATAGTTCTCTACGTTGTGCATTCCGGGGATGCGGATATCACTGATGTCCATGATCTCCGTGACCTTGCCGTGATCGCTGTAGCACACGGTCGTGCCGCTGAGGTACGCGCCGTTTTCAACGGATTCCTTCGCGCTGAATTTCACGAGCTCTCCCCTGACAGAATCGGAAAAGCTGTTCGCGATCTCGTTGTCCAGATTCACGATCGCCTTTGAAAACGCGTTCTGGTGCAGAATAATATTCTTCTTCGCGTCGATGTACTCCTGCATATCCTTGTGGATGTCCAGATGGTTTGGCGCGAGATTGGTGACAACCGCGATATCGGGGCTTTTGCGCATGGAGATCAGCTGGAAGCTGGAAAGCTCCACCACCGCGTAATCCTCATCGGAAATGGTTTCGATTTCGGGAAGCAGCGGCTTTCCGATATTGCCGCCGAGGTGAACGGTTTTGCCCGCCGCCTTGAGGAACTCCGAAATAATGGTTGTTGTGGTCGTCTTGCCGTCCGAACCGGTGACGGCGATGGTCTTGCAGGGACAGAGGTCAAAAAACACCTCCATCTCAGAGGTCAGTACCCTGCCGCTCTCTCTGACGGCGACAAGCTCGGGTCTGTAAAACGGGGTACCGGGACTTCTGAACACGATGTCCGCGTCGATATCATCCAGATAGCTGTCCCCCAGCACCAGCTCCGCTCCGTACTGCTTTGCCAGAACACCGTTCCCGCCAAGCGACTCAAAGTCCTTTCTGTCAAGAGCCTTGACCCTTGCTCCCTTTTCCGCAAACATACGGATCAGCGGCAGATTGCTCGTTCCGATTCCGATAAACGCAACGGTCTTTCCCTGAATCCCCGCAAAAAAACGGTTGACTGCATTACTCATGTAGATCCCTCTTTTATCAAAATTTCATACCTTTTTATTATACTAACGAAAGGAAAAAATTGCAACCGTTTCCCGATAATATTGCATTATTCTTTTCGGAATGTTACAATATGTACGGTGATACTATGCTATATGATTTTATCGCGGCGGACAAAAACGCGGCGGTTCCGATGTACCGTCAGATTTATCAGTCCATCCGCGAGTCCATTGAAAACGGCAGTCTGAAAAAGGACGCGCGCCTTCCCTCCATCAGAGGGCTTTGTGAGAGTCTCAAGGTTTCCAAAACAACCGTGATTACCGCCTATGACCAGCTCTGCGCCGAGGGCTACATCGTCAATCAGCCGCAGAGAGGCTTTTTTGTCGCGGCGGATTTCCGGTCCCGTCCCGCGGCTTACGAAGCGGAAAGCAATCATTCCGAAAAGGAATTAAAATACTATGAGTATGATTTCAGCACGCAGAGCATCGACGAGGAAATCATTAAGCATTCCGTGTGGAAGAAGGAAATCAAGGACATCATCAACCGCAGTTATCTGCTCACCTCCTACGGAGACGCCCAGGGAGAGGAAGCGCTGCGTATCGCGCTGCAAAAATACGCGCTCGGAACGCGCGGCGTGAACTCGGGAGTGTCAAATATTGTCGTTGGCGCGGGAACACAGGCTGTTTTATGTCTGCTCCGCTCCCTGTTGGGAGAGCACCAGCGGGTAGCGATGCAGCGCGCGAGCTTTGTTCAGGCGGAATACGTCATCAGGAGCTTCGGAGACGAGATCGTCTACTTTGATACCGACGAGGACGGCGTCACCATCGACTCCCTGGAAACCATCCGGCCGCAGGTGATCATCATAAACCCCAATTTTTCGGGACAGTCGGGAAAAAATATGCCCGTCACCCGACGTCTGGAGCTCATCCGCTGGGCCTCTGAGCACAACGCGCTGATTGTGGAGGATGACTACAACGGGGAGCTTCGCTACAGCACGCATCCGATGCCCTGCGTCCAGAATTACGGTGTGGAGCAAACGGTTTATATCGGCTCCTTCTCCAAGGTTCTTCTCCCCTCCGTCCGCATCAGCTATATGGTGCTGCCGCCGTT
>ONSE01000231.1 GCA_900320415.1 uncultured Eubacteriales bacterium | reverse complement strand
TTCATCTTATCGCACCATTCCCCTTGCCCTATCAATTGTTTCTGCAAAGATGATTCATGTTCACGCAAAATGCCTTCATCTTATCCCACCATTCCCCTTGCCCTGTCAATGTTTCTGCAATAATAATTCACGTTTCCGCGCCATATCCATTTATCTTGCAGGGGATCCGTTACAAGCTCTCCGGGAAAGAAAAGCGGTCAGGCAGTGAACGTGCTCTGTCCACTGACACTGACCGCTCAGTTACTTCTTTTCTTTGCTCCGGATATACTCGTCGATCGCGGCGGCGGCGGTTTTGCCCTCGCCCATCGCGAGAATGACGGTCGCCGCGCCTGTCACCGCGTCGCCGCCCGCGAACACGCCCTCGCGGCTGGTCTGTCCGTTCCCGTCGGCGATGATGCCGCCCCACGGCTTGGTGTCCAGTCCCTTGGTGGTCGCCTTGAGCAGCGGATTCGGCGAGGTGCCGATCGCCATGATCACCGCGTCCGCTTCCGCGACAAACTCGCTTCCCTCCACGGGGACGGGACGGCGTCTGCCGCTCGCGTCAGGCTCTCCCAGCTCCATTTTCTGAATCCTGATGCCCGTGACGAACTCCTTCTCGTCGCCGAGGATCTCCACGGGATTGCTCAGCATACGGAACACCACGCCCTCCTCCTTGGCGTGGGCGACCTCCTCCGCGCGCGCGGGAAGCTCCTCCTCGCTGCGGCGGTAGATGACGGTCACCTCCTCCGCGCCGAGGCGCAGAGCGGAACGCGCGGCGTCCATCGCGACGTTGCCGCCGCCGACTACCGCGACCTTCTTCGCGTGCATGATCGGAGTGGCGGCGTCCTCGCGGTACGCCTTCATCAGATTGGTGCGGGTGAGGAACTCATTCGCGGAATACACGCCGCAGAGGTTCTCTCCCTTGATATTCATAAACCTCGGCAGACCTGCGCCCGAGCCGATGAACACCGCCTCAAAGCCCTGCTCGTCCATCAGCTCGTCGATGGACAGCACCCTGCCGATCACCATATTGGTTTCTATCTTCACGCCGAGCGCCTTGATGGTCTCGACCTCTCTCTGCACGATGGACTTGGGCAGGCGGAACTCGGGAATGCCGTAGACCAGCACGCCGCCCGCGAGGTGGAGCGCCTCAAAAACCGTGACCTCGTAGCCTCTCTTGGCGAGGTCTCCCGCGCAGGTCAGTCCCGAGGGACCCGAGCCGATCACCGCGACCTTGTGCCCGTTGGATTGAGGCTTTTTGACCTCGGCGCCCTCCCCGGCGTTGTGGGTGTCCGCGACAAAACGCTCCAGTCTGCCGATTCCCACGGGGTCGCCTGTCTTGCCCCTCACGCAGCGCGCTTCGCACTGGTTCTCCTGCGGGCAGACGCGTCCGCAGACCGCGGGCAGGGAGCTGGTGCGGGTGATGATCTCGTACGCCTTCTCAAAGTCGCCCTCGCGCACCTCCCTGATGAAGCTCGGGATCTCGATGTGTACGGGACAGCCCGAGACGCAGGGCTTGTGCTTGCAGCTGAGGCAGCGGGTCGCCTCCTCCATGGCGGTTTCCCTGCTGTAGCCGAGCGCGACCTCGCGGAAATTATGTCTGCGCTCCTGCGGCGGCTGCGTCGGCATCGGCGCCTTGTCCGGCTTCATGTTCGGCATATCACTCAACCTCCTTGTTCAGCAAATGGCAGGTATCCTCATAGGCGCGGCGCTCAAAATCGCGGTACATCGCGCCGCGCTTCATCGCCTCGTCAAAATCGACCTCAAAGCCGTCGAAATCGGGACCCTCCACGCACGCGAAGCGCATCTTGCCGCCAACCGAAATGCGGCAGCAGCCGCACATTCCCGTGCCGTCGATCATGATGGAGTTCATCGAAACGGTGGTGGGAACGTTGTGCGCCTTTGTGGTCCGGACGACGAATTTCATCATGATCAGCGGGCCGATGGCGATGACCATGTCGTAGTCCTCGCCGCCTTGGATCAGGCTCTCGAGCGGGGCGGTGACGACGCCCTTTTCGCCCGCGGAGCCGTCGTCCGTCATCAGGATAAACCTGTCGGAGCAGGCGCGGAACTCGTCCTCGAGGATCACCAGCTCCTTATTGCGGAAGCCGACGATGGAGTGAACCTCGCAGCCGTTGGCGTGGAGCTTCTCCGCGACGGGCAGGGCGATGGCGCAGCCGACGCCGCCGCCGACCACACAGACCTTTTTGAGTCCGTCGGTTTTGGTGGGGTTGCCGAGAGGGCCGGCAAAGTCCTCGATGAAGTCGCCCTCCTCCTTCATGCTCAGCTTTTTGGTGGTCGCGCCGACCGTCTGGAAAATAATGCGCACGCTGCCGCTTTCGCGGTCATAGCCCGAGACGGTCAGGGGGATCCGCTCGCCGTCCGCGTCCGTTCTCAGGATAACAAACTGTCCCGGCTCCGCCTTTTTTGCGACAGCGGGAGCGTCCACCTCCATCATCGTGACGGTGGGGTTCAACACTTTTTTCTTGAGAATCCGATACATGGTTTTCTCTTCCTTTCGTGGGCGGCTGCGCCGCTTGATGCTTTCTGATACATACAAAGTTATTGTATCATACCCCGAAATGTTTTGCAAGAATCCGAGGTCACTCTTTCATAACTTATCAACATTTCGACAAAAACCGACCGATTATCACGGATAATTTGTCACAATTATGGCAGAAAAATCCGTGAAATACGGGCAGAGGAAAACCGTTCCTTCATAATAATTTTTCGCCAAAATATCTTTACTTCACGGGAAATATTTGTTAGAATTAGGGTAAATAATAAAACAAGATCACAGGAGGTATGCATTATGGCTAACAAAAACAGGAAGGTCGTTCTGGTCGGCACGGGAATGGTGGGCATGAGCTTTGCTTACGCCGCGCTCAATCAGAGCATCTGCGACGAGCTGGTGCTGATCGACCTCAACGAGGTGAGGGCAAGAGGCGAGGCGATGGATCTCAACCACGGTCTGGCGTTCTCGAATTCCAGCATGAAGATCTATTTCGGCGACTACTCCGACTGCTCGGACGCGCAGATCGTCGTCATCTGCGCGGGCGTGGCGCAGAAGCCCGACGAGACGCGCCTGCACCTGCTCCAGCGCAACACCAAGGTCTTTGAGGCGATCGTGCCGCGCGTGGTGAGCGAGGGCTTTGACGGCATTTTCCTCGTCGCCACCAACCCCGTCGATATTATGACGCGCGTGACCTACGAGCTGAGCGGCTTCAATGCGGCGAAGGTCATCGGCACGGGCACCACCCTCGATACCGCCCGTCTGCGCTACCTGCTGGGCACCTATTTTGAGATCGACCCGCGCCACATCCACGCCTATGTCATCGGCGAGCACGGCGACAGCGAGTTTGTACCCTGGAGCCAGGCGATCATCGCCGTCAAGTCGGTGGAGGATATGCTCGAGGCGTATCCCAACCGCTACCGCATGGAGGATCTCGAGAAAATCAGCGCGGACGTCCGCACCGCCGCCTATGAGATCATCAAGGCGAAGGGCAGCACCTACTACGGCATCGGCATGGCGATCTGCCGCATCGTGCGCGCGATCTTCAACAACGAAAACAGCGTATTCACCTGCTCGGTGCGTCTGCGCGGCGAGTACGGCCTGCGCAGCGACGCCTTCATCGGCAATCCCTGCATCATCAACAGCAACGGCGCCAACCGCGTGCTGGAATTAAAGCTCACCGAGGGCGAGATCGAGCAGTTCCGCAATTCCTACCAGATCCTCGACGAGAATTTCCGCTCCATCGAGCTGTAAGGGAAAGGGATCAGTGGACAGGGAAAAGTGAAAGCGGACAGAGAGAAAAACACTTCCTCTTTATTCACCGACCGCAGGCCACTCCCCGCTGACCGCTCTCCTCTCTCCGCCCGCCGCTGTCAACTCCAAACTTCAAACTCAGAAAAGGGGTATTTTGATATGAATGAATACTATTATAAGGACGCTCTCAAGCTGGGACAGAAGGAATCCCGCGCGTGTGTGCTCAAGGGCAAATCGCCCTGCCTGCCCGTGCTGGACGACTTCGTTTCCTCCACCGCCGTCACCATGGGGGTAGATCTCGGCGTGGTGCAGATCCCCGCCAAGCTGATTGTCGGCACCAAGACCCGCGGCAGGGTCAATGCCTTTGCCGCCAACTTTATGCCCCTTCTCGAGGAGGGCACGGAATTCGCCGACAAGTGGAACCGCCTGTGCCAGGCGCATCTGACCGAGGGCATCCGCGAGCCGATCAAGGCGTATGAGTACATGAACCGCTACTACGTTGAGGAGGGCAACAAGCGCGTCAGCGTGCTCAAGTTCTTCGACGCCCTCACGATACCGGGTCATGTCATCCGCATCATGCCCGAGGGAACGGGCGAGGAGGTGGAGCTCTATAACGAGTTTGTGGAGTTCAACAAGTGCAGCAAGGTGAACTTTATCGAGTTCAGCAAGAAGGGCGGCTACGCGCTTTTGCAGAAGTCGCTGGGCAAGACCCCGGGCGAGGAGTGGACGGACGACGAGCGCAACGCGTTCGCGGGAACCTACCACCATTTTGAGCGCGCCTATGAGCAGAGCGGCGGCGCGAAGCTGACGTCCACCTGCGGCGACGCGATGCTCAGCTATATCCAGGTATACGGCTATCCCGAGCTGAAGGTGACGGAAACCGCCGACATCCGAAAGAAGCTCGCCAGGATGTGGGAGGAGGTCGAGCTGCACTCCGAGGAGGAGCCGATCGAGGTCAAGACCGATCCGCCCGAGGAGAAGCGGCAGGGCATCGTTTCAAAGATGTTCTCGGGACTGGCGCAGACCTACCGCGTCGCCTTTGTCCACGACGGCACCCCCGAGAAGTCGGGCTGGGTCAACGACCACGAAAAGGGCAGACGCTATGTGGAGCGCGTCTTTGAGGGCAAGATCAACACGGTTCCCTACTACGACGCGATGGAGGACGATCCCCTCAAGGTGATCGAGGAGGCGATCGAGAACGGCGCGAAGCTGATTTTCACCACCTCGCCCCGTCTGACGCAGGCGAGTCTGCGCGCGGCGGTCGAGCATCCCGACATCCTGATCATGAACTGCTCGCTCAACCGCTCCCACCGCTATATTTCCTGCTACTACACCCGTATGTACGAGGCGAAGTTTATCCTCGGCGCGATCGCCGGCTCCCTGACCGACAGCGGCAAGATCGGCTACGTCTGCGACTATCCCATCTACGGTCAGATCGCGGGCATCAACGCCTTTGCCCTCGGCGCGCAGATGACCAACCCCAGAGCCAAGGTCTATCTGGAATGGTCGTCGGTGGTCGGCGCGAAGGCTGCCGCCCAAAAGCTCGCCGATCAGGGGATCCACTTCATTTCCTCGCAGGACACCGCGCGCTTCCGTGAGGACGACCGCGACTCCTACGGACTCTCCTATATCAACGGCGAGCACCAGGAGCTGATCGCCAACCCCGTCTGGAAGTGGGGCGTCTACTACGAGGAGATCCTGCGCAGCGTGTTCGACAAGTCCATGAAGGCGGAGTATGACAGCAGCAACAAGGCGCTGAACCTGTATTGGGGAATGTCGGCGGGCGTGGTGGACGTCGCCTTTTCGCCGTGGCTGTCCATGCCGTCCAAGCGGTTCGGAGAGTTTTTGCGCGACGGTATCGTCCACAAGGTCTGCACCCCCTTCCTCACCCCGATCATCACCCAGAGCGGCGAGAAGATCGGCTCGGGCGAGAAGCTGTCCCCCGATCAGCTGATCGAGATGGACTATCTTGTGGAGAACGTCATCGGCACCATTCCGCAGTACGATACGCTGACCCCGATGGGCAAGGCGACCGTAGATTCCGCGGGCATAGAGGCGGCAAAGGACACCGCCTCTGCCGACGACGAGGACGAAGCGCAGAGTAACGAGGAAAGTGAGGCAGGCGCTCCCGGGGCAGCGGAAGCCGAAGCGCAGGAACCATGAAAATTTTGGCAGTTTCCGATATTGAGTCAAAGTCTCTCTACGACTTTTTCTCACCCGACAAGGTGGAGGGAGTCGAGCTGATCATTGCCTGCGGCGACCTCCAGGAAAACTATCTGGAGTTTCTCGTGACGATGATGAACGTCCCCCTCATCTACATACACGGCAACCACGACGATCACTTCAAGCGCGAGCCCGAGGGCTGTATCTGCATCGACGACGATTTCTATGAATACAAGGGTCTGCGGTTTGTCGGTCTGGGCGGCTCCTACCGCTACAAGGAAGGAAAATATATGTTCACCGAGCGCGAGATGCGCAGCCGCATCCGCCGCCTCTGGTTCAAGATCCACCGCCACCGCGGCTTTGACGTGCTCGTCACGCACTCGCCCGCGCGGCACCTCAACGATTTTGACACCCTCACCCACCGCGGCTTTGACTGCTTCAACACCCTGCTGGAGCGCTACAGGCCAAAGCTGTTCCTGCACGGCCACATCCACCGCTGCTACGGCGCGCGCATTCCCCAGAAAAGCGAGCACGACGGCACCATGATCATCAACGCCTCGGAGTACTGTATTTTCGAGTTTGACGAAAAACAAGTGAACAAAGAAAGAAAGAAAGGACGGGCTTAGCCCGTCCTTTCAGACTGCAGGGAACCTCTGAAAATTCCTTACCGCGCATAAGCACGGAATCTTCACGGCATAATCCTGCCAAAACTCTTCCGCACTTCTGCACGACATTGAATTATCAGAGATTCCCTGTAAAAATATATCCGTTTTGTCATTCCGGGGGAAACCTCGGGCAGCCGCGCGCGGCGGCGTTCCCGATGCTTCACCGTACGCGAAGGCGAAGAATGAGCGCGGAATGTTTTCTTATTGCAGCGCTTCGATCGCCGCCCTGATCATGGCGATCTGCTCCTTTTCCTTTTCCGCCTGCGCTCTTACCTTATCGACGACCGCGGCGGGCGCCTTGGAGACAAAGCCCTGATTTCTGAGCTTGCCCTCGCTCTGCGCGAGACGCCCGGTCATCTGCTCCAGCTCCTTGCCGAGCCTTGCCAGCTCCGCCTGCTTGTCCACCAGCTCGTCCATCGGGATGTAGATCTTCGCGTCGGCGGTGACGATGGTGACGGCGCCCTCCAGGGAGAAGCTCTCGCCGACCTCGACCCCGCTCGCGGAGGCGAGCTTGATGATGAACGCCTGACCGTCCGTGAAGGTCTTGGGGAACTTTGTCGCGATATAGACCTTCGCCTTGCGTGACGGGGGAACGTTCATTTCGTTCCTGCGGTTGCGGATGGCGCGGATCGCCGCCATGACGCGGCTCATTTCCTGCGCCGCCTCGGGGAAGTCCAGCTCCGCGTGATAGATCGGATAGGAGGTGAGCATGATGGTCTCGCCCTCGTGAGGAATGGTCTGCCAGATCTCCTCGGTGATGTAGGGCATGAAGGGGTGCAGCAGACGGAGGATCCTGTCGAGAACATAGAGAAGCACCTGTCTGGCGTTCTGCGCGTCCTCACCGTCGGACTGCAGGCGGGTCTTGGTCAGCTCGATGTACCAGTCGCAGTAGCAGTCCCAGATGAATTCGTAGACCTTCTGCACGGCGATGCCCAGCTCAAACTTGCCGAGGTTCTCGTTTACCTCCTTCGACACGCTGTTGAGGGTGGAGAGGATCCACTTGTCCTCGGTGGTGAGGGTGCCGGGCAGTTCGTTTTTGACGTCATAGCCGTCGATGTTCATATGTACATAGCGCGACGCGTTCCAGAGCTTGTTGGCAAAGCCCGAGCACGCCTCGATGCGCTTTTCGGAGTAGCGGATGTCATTTCCCGGGGAGTTGCCCGTCACCAGCAGGAAGCGAAGCGCGTCCGCGCCGTACTTCTCGATGACCTCGAGGGGATCGACGCCGTTGCCCAGGGACTTGCTCATTTTTCTGCCCTGCTCGTCGCGGACGATGCCGTGGATAAAGACGGTGTCGAAGGGGACCTCGCCCGTGTACTCAAGGGCGGAGAAGATCATTCTCGCGACCCAGAAGAAGATGATATCATAACCCGTCACCAGCGTGGCGGTGGGATAGAAGTAGTTGAAATCCTCGGTCTTTTCAGGCCAGCCGAGCGTGGAGAACGGCCAGAGAGCGGAGGAGAACCAGGTGTCCAGCGTGTCCTCGTCCTGCGTCAGGCGCGTGCCGCCGCAGTGGCAGCATTTCCCGGGAGCGTCCTTCGCGACGGTGACGCCGCCGCAGTCCTCGCAGTAGTAGGCGGGGATCCTGTGGCCCCACCAGAGCTGACGGGAGATGCACCAGTCCTTGATGTTCTCCATCCAGTTGAAGTAAACCTTTTCAAAGCGCTCGGGGATGAATTTGGTTTCGCCCTCGCGCACCGCCTTCACGGCGGGCTTTGCCAGCGGCTCCATGCGGACGAACCACTGCTTGGAAACCATCGGCTCGATGGTGGTGTGGCAGCGGTAGCAGGTGCCGACGTCATGGGTGTGAGGCTTGACCTCCTTGAGCAGTCCCAGCGCGGTGAGGTCGTCAACGATCGCCTCTCTCGCCTCGGCGGTGGTCATGCCCGCGTATTTGCCGCAGTCGAGCACCTCGGGCTCGTTCTCCGCG
The DNA here is from genome assembly GCA_900320415.1 of uncultured Eubacteriales bacterium. Classification (GTDB taxonomy): domain Bacteria; phylum Bacillota; class Clostridia; order Oscillospirales; family Acutalibacteraceae; genus Ruminococcoides. Next base: position 511 of record ONSE01000231.1, on the reverse strand, counting down.
AGCCTGCCCCTTGCCTTCAGCTCCTCGTACGCGGCGACGTCCGCCGCGCCTGTCATATGGCCGTCATAGGTGAACACGCGCACCAGCGGCAGACCGCAGCGCTGACCGACCTCGTAGTCGTTGGGGTCGTGGGCGGGGGTGATCTTTACGACGCCCGTTCCCTTTTCCATATCGGCGTGCTCGTCGCAGACGATGGGGATCTCCTTGTCAAGGAGGGGAAGAATAACGTGGCAGCCGTGCAGATGCCTGTATCTCTCGTCGTCCTTGTTGATGGCGACGGCGGTATCGCCCAGCATGGTCTCGGGACGGGTGGTGGCGATTTCGAGCATCTCGCCCGTCTCCCTGACGGGATAGAGGATGTGCCAGAAATGACCCTGCTGCTCCTCGTACTCGACCTCCGCGTCGGAGATGGAGGTGTTGCAGCGGGGGCACCAGTTGACCATGCGGTTGCCGCGGTAGATCTTGCCCTCGTTGTAGAGCTTGACGAAAACCTCGCGGACGGCGTTGGAGC
>ONSE01000267.1 GCA_900320415.1 uncultured Eubacteriales bacterium | reverse complement strand
CTTGATCGTGGATTACAAGGTCGAAGGCGATTTTCCGCGCTACGGCAACGACGACGAGCGGGCGGACGAGATCGCTGTCTGGCTGTTAAAGGCGTTTATGAAGAAGGTGCGCGAGCACCACACCTACCGCAATTCCGAGCCGACCACCTCGATCCTGACCATCACCTCCAACGTGGTCTACGGCAAGGCGACGGGCGCGACTCCCGACGGCAGAAAGGCGAAGGCTCCCTTCGCGCCGGGCGCGAACCCCTCCTACGGCGCGGAGAAGAACGGTCTGCTTGCCTCTCTCAACTCCGTGGCGAAGCTGCCCTACGAGTACGCCCTCGACGGCATCTCCAACACCCAGACCATCAGCCCCGACGCCCTCGGCCACAGCCTTGAGGAAAGACAGGACAACCTCTGGCATATCCTCGACGGCTACTTTGACAAGGGCGCCCACCACCTCAACGTCAACGTGTTCGGCGTCGAGAAGCTCAAGGACTGCATGGAGCACCCCGAAAAGCCCGAGTACGCGAACTTCACCATCCGCGTTTCAGGCTACGCGGTCAAGTTTATCGACCTCACGCGCGAGCAGCAGCTCGACGTTATCGCGAGAACCGAGCACAAGGCTCTGTAAGAAAAAACCCAACCGACCCGACGCGAACCCCGCGGCTCCGCGTCGGGTTTTTGCCTGAAATTACATCGAACAGACTTACGAAAAAGGTTGCGGATTTGAAACGCTTGTGGTATAATAGCGGTAACACGGGAAAGCCGCGCCGGGCACGGCGCACTTTCCTCTGACCTCTCAAAAAACTATTGTTTGGAAACGGATCACCATGTCACTTGAAAAAATCATTGTAAAAGGCGCCAAAGAACACAACTTAAAAAACATCAGTGTTGAGATCCCGCGCGACAAGCTCGTCGTGATCACGGGACTCTCAGGCTCGGGCAAAAGCTCCCTCGCGTTCGATACGATCTACGCCGAGGGTCAGCGCCGCTATGTCGAGAGCCTGTCCTCCTACGCGAGGATGTTCCTCGGACAGATGGACAAGCCGAATGTCGAGAGCATCGAGGGACTGTCTCCCGCCATCTCCATCGACCAGAAAACCACCTCCAAGAACCCTCGCTCCACGGTGGGAACGGTTACGGAAATCTACGATTACCTGCGGTTGCTCTACGCCCGCATCGGCGTGCCGCACTGCACGGTCTGCGGCAGGGAGATCCGCCAGCAGACGGTTGACCAGATCGTCGATAAAATTATGACATATCCCGCCGGCACCAAAATCCAGGTCATGTCGCCCGTGGTGCGCGGCAGAAAGGGCGAGCACGCCAAGGTGCTCGACGCCGCGAGAAAGGCGGGCTTCGTGCGCGTGCGCGCGGACGGGATCGTCTACGACCTGCAGGAGAATATTCCGCTGGAGAAAAATAAAAAGCATAATATCGAGATCATCGTTGACAGGCTCGTCATCAAGCCCGAGATCACCTCGCGGCTTTCGGACAGCATCGAAACCGCCTCCAAGCACAGCGGCGGTCTTGTCGTCGTGAATTTCGGGGAGGAGGACGTGACCTTCTCGCAGAAGTACGCCTGTCCCGACCACGGCGTGAGCATAGACGACCTCACCCCTCGGATGTTCTCGTTCAACAACCCCTTCGGCGCGTGTCCCAAGTGTACGGGTCTGGGCGTTTTTCTGAAGATCGACGAGGATAAAATCATTCCCGACAGGAATAAAAGCATCCGCGACGGCGGCATCAAAGGCGGCGGCTGGGCGATGGAGGGCAGCACCATCGCGGCGATGTATTTCGAAGCCCTCGCGCGCCGCTACAAATTCTCGCTCGACGCGCCCCTCAGGGACATTCCCGAGGAGACGGTCAAAAAGCTCCTCTACGGCACGGGCGACGAAAAGCTGACCCTGCACCGCCAGTCCGTCTACGGCAGCGGCACCTATGAGCACGTCTTTGAGGGCGTCATCACCAACCTCGAGCGCCGCTACCGCGAGACCTCGTCCAACTGGATCAAGGACGAGATCCGCACCTATATGGCGGAGATCCCCTGTGACGAGTGTCACGGCGAGCGTCTGAGCAAGGAGAGCCTTGCGGTCACCGTCGGCGGCATCAATATCTCCGACTTCTGCAGGAAGAGCGTTGTGGACGCGATCGACTTCGTGCAGAACCTCGAGCTCAGCGAGAGGGAGAGGATCATCGGCGCGGAGATCCTCAAGGAGATCAACGAGCGCCTCAGCTTCCTCAAGAGCGTCGGACTGGGCTATCTCACCCTGTCGCGCAGCTCGGGCACTCTCAGCGGCGGCGAGAGCCAGCGCATCCGCCTTGCCACCCAGATCGGCAGCTCCCTGATGGGCGTGCTCTATATCCTCGACGAGCCGAGCATCGGACTGCACCAGCGCGACAACGAGAAGCTGCTCGCCACGCTCAAGCGGCTGCGCGACCTGGGCAACACCGTGATCGTCGTCGAGCACGACGAGGATACCATGTACGCCGCCGACTGCATTGTGGACGTCGGCCCCGGGGCAGGCATCCACGGCGGTGAGATCGTCTGCACGGGCGACGTTGAAACGATCAAGCGGTGCGAAAACTCCGTCACGGGTCAGTACCTCAGCGGCAGACGCGCCGTGCCCGTGCCCGGGACAAGGCGCAGGGGCAGCGGCAAATTCCTCGAGATCGTCGGGGCGGAGGAGAACAACCTCAAGAAAATCAACGTCAAAATCCCCCTGGGAGAGTTTGTCTGCGTGACGGGCGTGTCAGGCTCGGGCAAAAGCTCGCTTGTCAACGAGATCCTTTACAAGACCCTCGCGCGCGAGCTGAACCGCGCCAAGACGGTGTCGGGAAAGCACAGGGAGATCAGGGGCATCGAGAACCTCGACAAGGTGATCGAGATAGACCAGAGCCCCATCGGCAGGACGCCGCGCTCCAACGCCGCGACCTACACGGGACTGTTCACGGATATCCGCGCGCTCTTCGCCACCACACAGGACGCGAAAATGCGCGGCTTTGACCAGAGCCGTTTTTCCTTCAATGTCAAGGGAGGCAGGTGCGAGGCGTGCCAGGGCGACGGTATCATCAAGATCGAGATGCATTTTCTCTCGGACGTCTACGTTCCCTGCGAGGTCTGCAAGGGCAGGCGCTACAACCGCGAGACCCTCGAAGTGAAGTACAAGGGAAAGAATATCTCCGACGTCCTGGACATGACGGTGGAGGAGGCGATGGACTTCTTTGCCAATATCCCGAAGCTGCACCGCAAGCTCAAGACGCTCTTTGACGTGGGGCTGGGCTACATCAAGCTCGGACAGCCCGCCACGACGCTTTCGGGCGGCGAGGCGCAGCGCGTCAAGCTCGCCACGGAGCTTTCCAAGCGCAGCACGGGCAGGACGATCTATATTCTCGACGAGCCGACCACGGGACTGCATATCGCGGACGTTCACCGCCTGATCGACGTTTTGCAGCTGCTCGTGGAGGGCGGCAACACGGTGGTGGTCATCGAGCACAACCTCGAGCTGATCAAGACCGCCGATCACATCATCGACCTCGGTCCCGAGGGAGGCGACATGGGCGGAAGGATCGTCGCGCAGGGAACCCCCGAGCAGGTCGCAAAGAACGAAAAATCCTTCACGGGACTGTATCTGAAGCCGCTGCTCGAAAAGTAAGACGGCGGCTGCACGGAAAAAAAACATTACGGACGGCACGGTTATCCGCGCCGTTCTTTTTTTTTTCGGAAATTGCATAGCAGACGGCAATTTTCCCGGTTATGGGGCAGAAGCGGAAGGGGGTTCCTTTTGCATTGCATTTTTTGGCGCGGTCGGAAAAATATACCCTTTATTTTTTTCTGCGAGCGTATGCGACCGCATACGAAACCTGCCAAGAAGAAGAGAAAGAAGAAGAGAAAGAAGAAGAG